>JBKJRK010000246.1:0-4381 GCA_046593135.1 Tepidisphaeraceae bacterium
CGTGCAGGTCGTGGACGTGGACCTTGCCGTCGACGGCGGCTACGCCGTAGTCGTCGGTCGCGCCGTGGGCGATGCCGCCCTTCGCGCCGCCGCCGGCGAGCCACATGGAATAGCCTCGGTTGTTGTGGTCGCGCCCGTCGCGGCCTTCGCGGCCCTGGTTGGTCGGCGTGCGGCCGAACTCGCCACCCCAGATGACCAGCGTGTCCTCGAGCAACCCGCGCTGTTTGAGATCCGTCAGCAACCCGGCGATCGGGCGATCCGTCGCGCGGCTGTTGGCAGTTAGCTTGTTTACGAGCTGGTCGTGTTGATCCCAGTTGCCGTGTGACACCTCAATAAACCGCACGCCCGCCTCGGCGTACCGCCGGGCGAGAAGGCACTGCTTGCCGAACGTGTCGCTCGGCAGCCCGCCGCCGATGCCGTACAGCTCGCGCGTCGCTTCGGTTTCCTTTGAAAGGTCCATCACGTCCGGCACCGACGACTGCATGCGGAAGCCCAGCTCGTACGATTCGATCAGCCCTTCAATCTGTTCGTTTCTTCCCGCCCGCCCGAGCAGGTCCTTGTTCATGGACTGGATGAGGTCAAGCTGTTTCCGCTGCTGCGACGTCGATAACGATGCGTTCGCGATGTTGGGCAGTGGCCGGCTCAGGTTCCCGTCGATGCGCGTGCCTTCGTAAGCGGCTGGCAGGAAGCCCGCGCCGTAGTTCTGGGCGCCTCCACCGCCGATGGGGTTGATTGTGATGAATCCCGGCAGGTTCGAGTTGAGCGTGCCCAGGCCGTACAACACCCACGAGCCCATCGACGGGCGAACGAAGCGCGGGTTGCCGGTGTGAAGCTGGATGGTCGCCTGCGGGTGGGCAGGGTTGTCGCAGTTCATCCCGTTCAACAGGCACAATTCGTCGGCGTGCGAAGCGACGTTCGGGAACAGCTCCGAGATAAACAACCCGCTCTGCCCGTGCCGCCGAAACTCGAACGGCGACCCCATCAACTTGCCGCGGCCGAGCGTTTTCCCGTTATCGGCCTGGAGCTTGGGCTTGTAATCAAACGTGTCAACGTGCGACGGCCCGCCTTGCATGAACAGGAAGATCACCCGCTTGGCACGCGGCGCGAAATGAGGCGACTTGGGCGCCACCGGGCTGACGTAGCCCGCTTCTTGTGCCGCCGCCTGTTGCATCAAGCCTGCAAGTGCCAGGTAGCCGAACCCGCAGGCGGACGTCTTGAGCACGTCGCGACGGGAAAAAAGTGTTGGGTGAAACATAACTACCTCTTGTTCTGCGGTGCAGTCGAGCCACCGTGGCGCGGGCGTCTCGCCCGCGTCTTCTCGTAAAATGAACGCGGGCGGGACGCCCGCGCCACGCGCGTGTTAAGAAAGTCTTTCTAATTCACGTAGCGAAACTCCGCACTCGCAAACAGCGCCTGGCAAATGCTGGCCCAGGCGTCGGTTTCGGCGTTGTTCGCCTTCTTGCCGGGGTTTTCGCCGGCTTGTTTCGTGAACCCGCGGACATACTTGATCGCCCGCTTCCGCTCGGCGTCGTTCGGCACGCGCCCGAGCGCCAGCCCGTAGGCGCGGTCGACGCGGGCCAAATCCGCGCTTCGTTCCGACGTCACGCGCTTTGCCAGCGCCTTCGCTTGCGCCTGGACGAACGGGTCGTTCATCATGAAAAGCGCCTGCGGCGCCACCGTCGTCACGTCCCGGCTGCCGGTTACTTGCGAGTTGTCGGCGAGATCGAACACGTCGAGCGCGTTGGGCGCGACGCCGCGCAGCATCGGCAGGTAAATGCTCCGTACCGGCGTGTCGGTGCCCATGCGGTCGGTCAATCGGGCAAATCGCGACACGTCGACCGCCGGGGTTTTCATCACGGGCGAGCCGACCGGGCGAGAGCGGTCAAGATTTCCGCCAGCGGCGAGCATCGCGTCGCGGATAGCCTCGCCTTCCAGCCGCCTCGGGCTCGCACGCCACAACAGCCGGTTGTCCGGGTCGGTCGCGTACTTCGCTTCGTCGAACGTCGCGGCCTGCTGATACACGCCGCTGACCATGATCCGGCGGATCAATTGCTTGACCGACCAGCCGTCGTCCATGAATTGGCGGGCGAGATGGTCAAGCAATTCCGGATGGGTCGGCGCTTCGCCGGTCGTGCCGAAATTGTCGACGGTTCGGACGATGCCCTGGCCGAACAAATGCTGCCAGACGCGATTGACCATCACGCGCGCCGTGAGCGGATTCTTGTCGCTCGCGAGCCAGTTCGCCAATTCAAGCCGGCCGCTCTGGTCGGACGGAATTTCGCCGAGCGGGGGCATGCCCGGAAGCGTGATCGTGCCACGCGGGACAACCGGCCCGCGGTCGCCGACCTCGCCGCGCACGAAGATGTTGGAGTCGGCGGGAATGCGGCCGTCTTTCACGCCCATGGCGACGGGTCGGATTTTCTTTTCGCCGCTCAAACCCTGGCGCATCTCCAGCTTCATCTCCTTTTTTCGCTCTTGCTTGCTCATGGCTTGGCCGTCTTCGTCTTTGAGGCGTTCAGACCGATGCACTGCCGCCGATGCGGCCACGCGGTCATCCGCTTTTCCTGACAACGGCAGAAGAAGTTCCGGCTTGTAGTAGTCGTTCGACCCGCGCTTGCCTATGACGCCGGCGAGCATTTCCGTGCTGCGAAAAATGCCGGCCAGCGAGTAATACTCGGCCGTGGGAATGGGGTCGAACTTGTGGTCGTGGCAGCGGGCACAGGCGACCGTCATCCCGAGAAACGCGCGGGTCGTCGTGTCGATCTGTTCGTCGACAATGTTCAGCTTGAACTGGAGCGGGTTGCCTTCGTTGATGTCCTTCATACCGACCGCAAGGAAGCCGGTGGCGATCTTCTGCATATCGCCCCGGGCGTCGGTTTCGGCAGGGAGCAAGTCGCCGGCGATCTGCTCCTTGATGAAACGATCGAAAGGCGTGTCGGCGTTGAACGAATCGACGACGTAGTCACGATACCGCCAGGCGTAGTACAGCGGTATGTTCCGGCTCATGCCGGTCGATTCGGCGTAACGGGCGACGTCGAGCCAATGACGCCCCCACCGCTCCCCAAACGCCGGCAACGCCAACAGCCGATCCACCACCTTCTCAAACGCCTTGCCCGACGAATCGTTCACAAACGCCTCCACCTCCTCCGGCGTCGGCGGCAGCCCGGTCAGATCAAACGTCGCCCGACGAATCAATGTGCGACGATCAGCCGGCTTGGAAGGCTCGAGTTCCTGCCCTGCCAGCTTGGCGAGCACATAGCGATCAATCTCCGTCCTCGCCCACCCGTCCGGCTTACCCCCCCGCGGCGCGACGTCACCCACTGGTTGAAATGCCCAATGCTCCTTACGAAGCTGCTCGTACTTCGCCGGCTCGTCCACCAAACCCGCAACCGTCTTGTCCACCTCGCCCGCCGCATCAGCAGCCCAGGCTAGTGGTTGCGCAGCATGAAACGCCGTAAACAACGTGAAAAAGCCGGCAAGCAGATATTTCATGACGTAGCTGCCTCGTTCCTAGTGCCCTTACAACGGTGACGGCGGCACTTTATTGTATCGGACAGAGCAGGAACGAGACGGTAACCCCGGAACCGACAAAGAATCGCAAATGCAGAAAAGGCGAACATGTACGTCGGCGAACTTAACCATACACCACATAAAGCCGACTTCGCTGGGAACTTTCGCCGACCGCTGTCATGCGATGAAGGCTCGATCTTCGCGCGGCAGTCACAATCGGATACGAAGTTCGAGAGGCTGTGAGTTTTCTTCCGACAAATCAAGAGGCTTCGTGGTATTGAAGCAGTGGGCCTTTCCCCTCGCGTTGCTTGGCGATTCTTTCCGCGTGAACAAGTAGTCCCGACTTCACGCTTTCGCGTGGCTCACGCTCGACTTCGGGAATGGTAAGCCACGATGTTCCTCGGTCGAATTTCTAAAGCTCGTCCTTCAACTTCGGTCGCAACGTGATAGTGACCTTCTGGGCTACCCCGGCCTGCAACACGACAGGGCTTTTACCGTCGATCAAGAGTTCATGAATGACAGCCGCTCGCGAAAGAACATAGCGCCTACTTTACGGCAACCTCAAATCTGCGGACTCAATTTCTGCGCATCCTCGACGCGGCCGGCGTGGCGCCCTGGCCGAAGCTTTTTCAAAACCTGCGCTCGACGCGACAGACAGAGCTGACAGAAACAGTTCCCGGCGCACGTCGTTTGTGCGTGGCTTGGGAACTCTGAAAAGGTCGCGCAGGGCCATTACCTTCAGGTGACGCCCGCACATTTCGATCGCGCTATCGCGGCAAATACCGGCGATTCGGACCGGACGGGCAACAATGAACGCTGTCACGATGACGAAGTTGGCGACGAAGAAGGCGGCGGCGCTGGCGAAAATAAC
>JBKJRK010000053.1:0-2523 GCA_046593135.1 Tepidisphaeraceae bacterium
CCTTGTCCTTGGGGACGTGGTGCTCCTTCTCCATGCCCGACTCGTTCTTGATGTTGATCGTCATCTTGCCGCGGCGGCGGTCCGACCGGAGCTCGATGGTGCCGGAGATTTCCGCCAACACGGCGGCGTCCTTCGGTTTGCGGGCTTCGAAGATTTCCGTGACGCGGGGCAGGCCGCCGGTGATGTCCATCGTGCCGGCGCTTTCACGCGGCTGACGGGCGATCATGTGGCCGGCCTCGATCTTCTCGCCGTCCTTGACCTCGATACGCGCCTTGGCCGGCAGGTAGTGGAAGTCGAGGATCTTGCCGTCGGAGCCTTCGATGGTGATGCGGGGGTGGCGTTCGCCCTTGTGCTCGATGACGACGAGCTTCGCCCCGCCGCTGTCGGCGCCCTTGCGCTCTTCTTCCATGCGGGCGGTTTCGCCCTCTTCGATGTCCTCGTAGCGGACGATGCCGCCCTTCTCGGCCAGGATCGGCGTGATGTGCGGGTCCCAGACGACGAGTTGCTGACGCGGCTTGACCTTCTCGCCGTCGGCGACGAGCACGTGCGAGCCGTAAGGCACCTTATACTTCTCGATCTCGCGGCCCTTGGGGTCGAGCACGACGACTTCGCCGTTGCGCTTCAGTGCGACGAGGCGCTTGACGCCCTCGGCGTCCTTGACGGAGACGGCGTTGATGTCGCGGTGCTGGATGGTGCCGCCGTTGATCGCCTTGATGTCGTTCTCGATGAGCGACCCGGTCGCGACGCCGCCCGTGTGGAACGTACGCATCGTGAGCTGCGTGCCCGGCTCGCCGATCGACTGGGCGCCGATGATGCCGACGGCCAGGCCTTCTTCAACCACCTGGTTGGTCGACATGTCGATGCCGTAGCAGCGGGCGCAGATGCCGCGGGGACTGTCGCACGTGAGCGGCGAACGGACGCGGATGCTCTCGAGCTTCAGCTCCTTGAGCGAATCGGCGATCTCGTTGGTGATGATCTGATTTTCTTCGACGATCGTCTCGTCGGTGATCGGGTTGCGGATCGTGTCGCGGGCCGTGCGGCCGACGATCATGTCCTTCAACTCGACCTCGACCGTTTCGCCTTTATAAATCGTCGTCTTGCTGATGCCGTTGAACGTGTTGCAGTCGGTCTCGTTGATGATGACGTTCTGCGCGACGTCGGCCAGCTTACGGGTGAGGTAGCCCGAGTCTGCCGTCTTGAGGGCGGTGTCGGCCAGGCCCTTACGGGCGCCGTGGGTCGAGCTGAAGTACTCGAGCACCGAAAGGCCTTCGCGGAAGTTCGACTTAATCGGGGTCTCAATGATCTCGCCCGAAGGCTTGGCCATCAAACCGCGCATGCCGCCGAGCTGACGAATCTGGTCGACGTTACCGCGGGCGCCGGAGGTCGCCATCATGGCGATCGGGTTCAGGTAGCGTGGGATCTTGCGCGCCAGGCCTTCTTCGACGCTGATGGGTTTGCCGGCTTCGTCGCGGTAGTCCTTCTGCACGCCGGCCATCAAATCTTCGGTTACGAGTTTGCGGGCGTGGCCCCAGACGTCGAGGAGCTGGCCGTACCGCTCCTGGTCTGTGATGGCGCCCATCTTGTAGTTCTTCTCGATCTTGTCGGCCTTCTTCTGGCCGTCGTCGAGGTGGGTCTGCTTGGAGTCGGGGCTTCGGATGTCGGTGATGCCGAAGCTCAAGCCGGCCAGCGTGCTCCGCTTGAAGCCGAGGGACTTCATGTCGTCCAGCAACTTGATCGTCGCGGGCCGGCCGAGCACTTCATACGTGTCGGCGATGACGCGGCTGGCGCCCTTGGCGGTGAGGGCGTAGTTATAGAACGGCATCTTGGGCGGCAGGATGTCGTTGAACATGCAGCGGCCAACAGTCGTGAGAACGACCCGGCCGTTGTAGCCCTTGGGCATCGGGCGGATTTCAAACGCCGGGTTCAGGCGCTTCCGCTGCTCTTCGGCCTGCTTCCAGGAAACCTGCGCGAGCGGTGTGAAGCCGCTCTTGTCGTCGGTGACGACGTGGGTGCGATCGGGCAGGCGGACAAAAATCCGCGAATGCATTGCAATCTTGCCGACCTGGTAAGCCATCAACGCTTCGGACGTGCCGTTGAACAGCTTGAACTCGCCTTTGTCGCCTTCGCGGTCTGACGTGATGTAGAACGTGCCGAGCACGATGTCCTGCGACGGCGTGATGATCGGGGAGCCGTTGGCGGGCGAGAAGATGTTGTTCGGGGCGAGCATCAAGACGTGCGTCTCGGTCTGCGCCTCGATCGACAGCGGCAAGTGGACCGCCATCTGGTCGCCGTCGAAGTCGGCGTTGAAGCCCTTACAGACGAGCGGGTGAATCTTGATCGCGTTGCCTTCGACCAGCACCGGCTCGAACGCCTGGATGCCCATGCGGTGAAGCGTGGGGGCGCGGTTGAGCATGACCGGGTGCTGGTAGATGCATTCTTCGAGGATGTCCCAGACTTCCGGGTCGCGCCGCTCGAGCATCTTCTTGGCGGATTTGATCGTGTCGGCCAGGCCGTGCTCCTTCA
>JBKJRK010000546.1:0-4901 GCA_046593135.1 Tepidisphaeraceae bacterium
CCGGGCGGCGGGCCGGGCCGGGCTTAATGACCCAGAGAAGGCTGTTGCGGCGGTTTATCAGTCGCTTCTGGAACAGGGTGCGGTGGCCTTACTGGCCGGAGACGCGTAAATGTGCGAAAGCAACGCTTTATGGTTGACTGATAAATATTTCACAAACTAAGATAGGCCGAAGATAGACGTTTCGCGCAACGGGCGGAGTGAAGCGGGCGATACAGTTTTGGACGTCACGCGCAACAAAGTTCTTGTATTGGCGAGCCAGTCGAAAGCGACCGGCGCGGTGGTCGACTCCCTCCGCTCGTGTTGCGAGGTCGTCGAGATCGGGTCGATCGACCAGGCCATCGAAGCCCTCCGCCACGACCAGTTCGACGCCATCTACTCCGACTCGGCCGACTTCCTCCCCCTCGAACGCGCCCTCGTTTCCCAGCAAGCGAATCTGATTCTCAACACGATCGGCGAAGGCGTCTGCATCGTGGACGGGGAGGGCCGCTGCAACTGGATGAACAAGAAGATGCAGGCCTGGCCGGCGCGGGTGCATGAAAAAATCCGCCGCCAGTGCAAAGAGGCGTTCGACCTCTTCAGCAAGCAGGTCAGCCCGCAAGACCCCTCCACTCCCGCCTTCAACCGCTCCAAACGTTACGCCCTCAACATCGAAGACCAGCAGTTCCTTGAAATGATCGCCAGCCCGGTAATCAACCCGGCGGGCCAGGTCGTGCAGGTGGTAGCCGTCGTGTGGGACGCGACCGGCACCCGCCGGCTGCAACAGAAGATCGACGCCATCGACAAGGCCGGCCGTGAATTGGTTCGCCTCGAAGGCGAAGCGCTCAGCAAGTTGAACGTCGGCCAGCGCCTCAAACTTCTCGAAGACAAGATCATCAGCTTCACGCGCGACCTGATGCACTTCGACCACTTCGCCATCCGCGTGCTGGACCGGCGGAGCAACAAGCTCGACATGGTCATCAGCACCGGCCTTCCCGCCGAAGCGCTGAACATCGAGCTGTCGGCCGAGAGCGACGGCAACGGCATCAGCGGGTACGTCGCCGCGACCGGGCGGAGTTACATCTGCCCGGACGTGCAGCGCGACCCGCGCTACGTGATGGGGCTCGACTCGGCCCAAAGCAGCCTGACCGTCCCGCTGAGCCTTCACGATCGCGTGATCGGCGTATTCAACATCGAGAGCCGGCAGCGGGCGGCGTTTAACGAGGACGACCGGCAGTTTGCCGAGATATTCGGGCGATACGTCGCGATCGCGCTCAACATCCTCAACCTGATGGTCGTCGAGCGCGTGTCGACATCGCACAAAATCGCCGACGAGGTCTGCGGCGAGGTGGCCGGCCCGCTCAACGACATCGCCTCCGACGCCAACGCCCTGATGGACGAGTTCATCGGCCACGACGACCTGCGGAAAAAGCTCCAGCAGATCATCGACAACGTGAAGGGAATTCAGAAGGCGATGCACCAGGTCGCCCAAGGCCCCAACAGCACCGTGCTCGGCGTCGCCGAGGCCAAGGGCGAGGACGATCCGATCATCGCCGACGCCCACATCCTCGTCGCCGACGACGAGCCCAACATCCGCACGACGATCAGCGACATTCTCCGCAAGTACCGCGCGACGGTCACCGTTTGCGAGAACGGGGCCGAAGCAATCCACGAGCTCGACGGCCAGGAATTCGACCTGGTCATCAGCGACATCAAGATGCCCGACAAGACCGGCTACGACGTCTTCGCCGCCGCCCGGAAAAAGAGCCTGACGCTCCCCGTCATCCTCATGACCGGCTTCGGCTACGACCCCAACCATTCCATCGTGCGCGCCAGCCAGGAAGGATTGCAGGCGGTCCTCTTCAAACCGTTCAAGGTGGGACAATTACTGGCGGAAGTGCGCAAGGCGCTTCAGCTCCAGACGCCGGCGCGATCAGAGGCTTGAATCAGCAAAAATTTGAACCACGAAGGCACGAAGCGGCACGCGTCGGTCGAGCGCACCGGCATAGTCCACGTCGCAAATAAAAAAATAGAATGACGTTTCGATTTCGAGGAGCGCTCCACGTCATCACGCTCTTCGTGCCTTCGTGAATTCGTAGTGGAAAAATCTTCAGGAAGTGGACTACCGTCCAAATTTGCCTGTCAACGCTCTTGCGATGCTGGCATTGGACCCCGCGGACTGCCCTCGCTCGGGCGCGTCGATCACCTCAGTCGCGACGAGTTGGGCGCTAAGCCGGCGGGTGCCTTCGACGGGAGGCTTGCCGATCACCTGGGCGATCTGGTTGACCTCGGCCTGCTTGGCAACGAGCTTGGACTCCAGATCATCGAGCTGGGCCTCGATCGCGTGGTAATCGCGGAGCGCCGCTTGATACAGCGAATCGCCCTGTTGCAGCCATTCCTGAAAGTTTCCTGACACGAATGCACCTCCAAATGCCCCGGCGTCCTGGATTACCCATCCTACCCGGACGGGAGCGTCTTTCCAGCCGAGGGGCGGTTCCCCGTTCTGCATCGGCACTGTCGGAGCACGAGTTAAGTGCCGCCCGAGGTCCGATCATTGTTTCATTCGCGCAATCGCGGCGTTTAATTCGGCGACTTTCGCCGGGGCGAGTCGTTCGACTTCATCGGGGGCGAGTTGGTCGTTAAATCGTAGGGCGCTCTCGTACTGGGCTCGAGCTTCGGTGGGCAGGCCGAGCGATTCGAGGATCTGGGCGTATTGAAGACGCGTGGGGACGTTGGCGGGATCGAGGGCGAGGGCGGCGTCGAAGTCCGATCGCACGCGCGTTACGTCCGGGTTCGGAAGCCGGGCCTCGAAGGCCGCACGGGTGGCGCGGTAGCCGGCGTGGGCCGGGTTGGCCCGGACCGCGTCACCCAGAAGCTGTCGGACGCGGTCCGGCGGACCGCCGCCCTGCAAAACCTGGGCGGCGCGAAAGGCATAGTCGCCGTTGTACGGGACGGTTTCCGCCGCGTTGCGGAATTCTTGTGCCGCGCGTTCAAATTGGCCCGTGCGAAGGAAATTGTCTCCAGATTTCATCCCTTCCTCCGCCAGCAACAGGGGAACGGCCAGGGCGAACGTCGCCGCGAGCCACAGGACAACGACACCGGCCAGCGCGATAAATGGCCATCTTGTGGGCGGCGCGGAAGCGGCGGTTTGATCCGGCCGACGCATCCCCAGGGCGCTTCCCGTCAGCAACGCGAATAGGAACATGGGCCCGACTTCGAACATGGAGAAATCGACGAGGTTGTGCAGAAAGAAAACGCCGAGGCCGGCCAGCATGGAGTAGAGCAGCCAGGGGGCGGGACGGTCGTCGAGCGTTGAATCAGTTGTCGATCGAACGGCCGCGACCCACAGGCCGAAAAGGATGATCAAGCCGGCAAAACCGCGCTCGAGCAAGCGGAGCGTGACGTACGCCGGGCCGACCGGTCCGCCGACAGAAAAAAAACTGAGATCGACGGTTGCGATTATGCTGAGGAGAATGGCGCCGACGACGAGTATCCCAAGTGTCGGCAGCGCACGCCTCGAGGACGAAACTAGAACCGGCACGAGGGCGGGCCGAGTCAGTTCCCACCACAGCCGAAGCATCCACGCCAGCAGAAGCAATCCGCCGACGGCGCCCAGTTCGGAGAAGCCGCGGACGAGAAAATTATGCGGGTCACGAATCTCCTCGGCGGCCGTCGGCAGGCGGGCGGCGAGGTAGTGAAGACCGAAGTTGTCCCACCCCACGCCGAGAATGGGATGATCGGCGAAGACCTTGGCCGCGCCGACCCAGTAGCGCCAGCGGAATGTCAGGCTGTCGATCACGAGCGACCCGTGGTGCAGCCCGTGGCCGATGACGGCCGCCGTTCCAAGGAGGAAGAGGGTGACGCCCGTGGCGTACGCGAGTCGCGCGTGTCGCGCGAGCCAGCCGTTGGCGATTGCAAGGGTCGCGAGAATGCCCCCCGCGAGGAGCGGCGTTACGTAGGCGGTTTTGCTGTCGGTCCAGACGATGATGCATCCGCCGAGTGCGACGCCCGCCAGCGGCAAAATGACCCAACCGACCCCGGTACGATCAACGACGCGCTGCACGACGATTCCCAGCGTGACGACCACCAGCAGCACGCTCACGGCGGCAAACGTGTTGGGCGACGCGCCGAAGCCCATCATTTCGCCGCGCAGGAGCTTGGCCTCGAAGCTCGTCGCTGCGAAAGTCCCCGGCTCCATCCCGTGGTCGCGGAGGTGTCGCTCGCGGTTCTGCTCCCACTCCTTCCGCATTTCGGGCTGCTCGACGTAACTGGACGACAGTGCTTGTGCCCCGTACACGAGGAGCAAGGCAAAGCACACGCCGCCGACCAGGCGTAGCCGTCCCCACGAGCGGACGAGCTGCGACGCCGACCAGAGGAAGACGGCCGCCGAGAGCCAGTGAAACCCCGAGACGACCGCCGCAAACTTGTCGGAGGCCCAGAGTGTGCTGAGGACAGTCCAGACCGCCAAGGCGGCCAGAAATCCGTGGGACCACGTGAACCGGAGGCGAAAGCTTCGGTCGAATACGCCGCGCGCAAGGACTAAGAGAGCCGGCACCCAGGAAACAAGATCGAGTACCAATGACGTTGCCGCACCTACCCCGCGGGGCACGGGGTCTGAGCCGGGCGCGACGTCGAATGCGTCGCGCAGCACCTCGAGGGTGGTTGCCCGCACAAGGACGAGGGCGAGTGATAAAGCGAATGGGAGGCCCGTCAGCCATACGGCTGCGGTGGGTTCAGGCTCTCGAGTAGACGTTTTGGCGGCGGGCATGACGGAGCCACAGAGGCACAAAGACACAGAGGCCAACCTGAAATTACACGCCGTTGCTCATCCGCATCTCTTTTCGAATTCATACGGAATATACAAAGCGTACTCCACGAGTTTACTCGAAAATTACAAGCGTACCTCTGTGTCTCTGTGCCTCTGT
>JBKJRK010000407.1:0-4176 GCA_046593135.1 Tepidisphaeraceae bacterium
AGGTCATATCCCGCCAGAATGAGGACCGCGCGGTCGCCGCGGCGGAGGGCGGCCAGAACCTGCTTGGCGGCGCCGCGGGCCAACTCGAAACGGCTGTGGCCGTTCTCGTCGAACGACATGCTGGCCGAACAGTCGAGGATGATGGCGGCGGTAAGCCGCTCGGGCTGCGGCTCGCCGAGCCACGTCCCCCGCACCACCGGGCGGGCCAGCGCCACCGCCAGCAGCGCGATCGCCGCCATGCGCACGCCCACCAGCAACGCCTGGCTCAACCGCGTGCTTTGCCGCCGCCGCGCGTCGGCGCCCGTCAGGAACATCATCGCGCCCCAGTCCACCGTGCGGTACCGCGCCCGGCTAAGCAGGTGCAGCACCAGCGGCACGACCGCGGCGCCCAGACCCATGAGCATGAGGACGTTCAGGAACATGAAATCAAGTTGAATGCCGAATGCTGACTGATGAATGCGGAATTCCAACAAATCGCATTCAGCTTTTTCTCTGCTGATGTAGAAAATACGTGATGGACTCGATCACCGGCTTGTCGGTAACGAACGAGTAGAACACGGCGCCGAGCGTGCGGCTGGTTTCCTTCAGGTCGTGGCAGTGGGCCTGGAAGTTGTCGAGGTAGACCTTTCGCATGAGCGCCGGCTCGCACAACTGCGACCGCTCGCCTTCCAATCCCCGGAACCGCGCCCACCGCCGAAACGGGAATTCCAGCTCGTCGCGGTCAAGCACTTGCAGCAAAATCGTCTCGTGCCGGTCGTGTTGAAGTCGAGCCAATCCGTCCCGCAACGCCCCGACCGGCGAAAAAAAATCCGACAAAACGATGACGAGCGACCGGCGCCCCAGCCGGTCGGCGGCTTGCTGCAGCGCGCCGCCGACGTCGGATTCGCCCTTCGGCGTGGCGCGTTCGAGTACGTCGATCACGTGGGACAACTGCGCCGAGCCAGCCCGCGGCGCGACCCACGGGGCGAGCTTCGGCCCGATCATTCCCAGCCCGACACTTTCAGTCTGGCCGAGCATTAAATACGACAACGCGGCCACGAGCCTGCACCCGTACTCGAACTTCGGCCCGCCCTTGCCGCCGTACGCCATCGAGCCGCTGGCATCGAGCAGGAGGGCGGCGCGCAGGTTGGTTTCTTCGTCGTATTCCTTGATGTACGGGCGGTCCGTGCGGCCCAGCACGCGCCAGTCCAATCGCCGCGGCTCGTCGCCGGGCGTGTAGAAGCGGTGCTGGCGGAACTCAACGCTCGCGCCCTTGAACGGGCTGCGGTGGGCACCGGTGACGCTGCCTTCGACAACACGGCGCGCGGTCACCTGAAGGTAATTGAGCCGCTCGACGAGCGTCGGGTCGAGATAGCGCGTGACAAAACTCATCGAGTAGTAGAGCAGGCTTCCGGCCCGTGTCTGGCGACATCATACAGGACGCGCCGCCAAGTCATTGTAGTGACGCGCCTCTCAAAAAGCGGCGACGCGTGTGAGACCGGCCGAAGCCAGCGCTCACGGGTGCTACTTAACCGCCTGCCAGACGCCGTACGCCACCGCAACCCCGGCCAGTGCGACGAAAGCCGCGGCGAGGATCGTGCGGCGGCGTGTGCGACGCTCGACACGGGCGGGCGTTTCCGCGGGTGGGACGGTTCCCTCGCGCGCTTCGATCAGCACGGCCAGACCCGCCGCCAGCGTTCGGAGCGGCGCGTTTGATTCGCGCGCTTCCGCGACCAGTTGCGCCAGCGGGCCGCCCTTCTCGCCGACTTCCGCGAGAATAGGGCCGATCATGCCGTCGACGCCCTCCGCGTCATCGGCGGGATCGACGTAGAGCAGTGGGCTGACGTCAGTCAGTCGGATCGACCCTTCGGGGGTGACGATGACATTCCGACTGTGGATCGATCCGTGGACAATCCCCCGCACGTGCAAGGAGTCGACGGTGAGAACCAGCTCGCGCAGCAACGCCGCCAGTTCGTGGGGCGAGTCGCGCCGCGCGGCGGCGGCGTCGCCGAACGGCTTGCCTTCGACGTACTCCCAGATCAACCAGGCGTCCGCGCCTTCCTTGCCGACGCCGAAGAAGTTGGCGACGCCGACGTGGGCCAGCTCGCGCACGCGGGAGAGCCGGTCGCGCACGTCCGGGTGGAGCAACGCGCCGTGGAGGCAGTCCGGGTCTAGTTTCTTGAGCACCACGCCGCGTCCGCCCGGGCCGATCGCCAGATAACTCACCCCGGGTGAAAGCGCCTCGACGACGGGATAGCCGCAGAGCATCGGCGGATGAGACGGTTGGGCAATGCTGGTGGGCGTTTCCGTCACGATGGATCGGGGAGGGTTCGATTCGCGCTCATCGGCACCGGCCGGACCCATCGTCGTGACGAATCGAAACGTGTCAAGCCGTGCTTTACGCGCAGGGAAGCACCAAGCCCAGGCGATTGATTTGATACAGGCTCATCGCACGGTCGCGAAGGTTGGCGAGGCGAAGGTCGCGCCCCGTCTTGAGAAGCAACCGGCGGAGCAGCACGAGCCGGGCGAAGGCGCTGGTCGTTACTTCCGCGGCATTTTTCAAGTCGATAATGATGGTGCGCACCGCTTTTTGGCCGAGCACGAAATCGGCAATGCGACAGGCTTCGCCGTGAGAAAGGGAGTCGGCAGACGGAACGATCGCGATCTGACTGGATATCAAATTCAAAGGACGGCTCCTAAACGCTGGCAGATGGACTCTACCACGCATTCGATGCCCGTGATGACATTCGAGTCCCACGCCCGCCGCGCGGACATACAGCCGACGTCCAGCACGACGGCCCAGCCGTCTTTGACGCTTATCCGGCTTATTCGGGCGAGCCTGTTGGAAATGGTCGCGCCGAGAGGGTGTTATCCGTCGCCTTCTCCCAATTTGAAATCGCGCGCTCGACGATGCCGTCGACCGGCTGATCTCCTTGGATCCAATCAACTCCTGCGAACCGGCGGAACCACTTCATCTGCCGGCGGGCAAGTTGGCGGGTGCCGATTTTGATGGATTCGATCACGTCATCGATGGTCGAACCCACACGGATATATTCGATTAATTCGCGGTACCCGGTCGCTTCGGCCGCGGTCTGGGACAGGGCGCCGTAGCGCTCGATCAGGGCCCGCACCTCGTCCACCCACTCGGCGGTCATCATCGCCTTTACTCGCGCGTTAATCCGACGGTTCAGCGTGTCCTTGTCCCAGGTTAATCCCGTCCAGACGGCGCGGTGACGGCGCTTCGGCTCGGCCCAGTCGGTCTGAAACGAAGAAATCGACCGGCCGGTCAATTCGTAGACTTCGAGCGCACGAACGAGCCGGCGGGTGTCGTTGGCATGAATCCGCGCCGCGGCCGTCGGATCGACCGCCAGCAGCCGACGGTGTAGTTCATCGCCCGGCGTCGCTTTCAGCCGCTCCCGGATCGCGTCGTCCGCCCCCGGACCTCCGAACAATCCTTCGAACAGCGCCTTGTAATACAGCGGCGTTCCGCCGGTCACGACCAAGGGGACGTTTTTCTTACCGGCTTGGCGGATGACCTCGTCAGCCAGTTCCACAAACCGGGCCACGGTGAACGGCTCGTCGGGATCGACCACGTCAATTAAATGATGCCGCACTTCAGCCTGTTCGCTCGGTGTCGGCTTGGCCGTGCCGACGTCCATGCCGCGGTAAACCTGCATCGAATCGACGCTCAAGATTTCCCCGCCGACCCGGCGTGCTATGTCCAACGCGGCGCGCGACTTTCCGGAGGCCGTCGGCCCGATCAATACAAGTAACGGACGTTCAACTGCCATGTCGGCACCGGGTGTCAAAATTGCAGGAAAGCCGCCGCTCCAGTCCGCGCGAGACACCAAACGCAAACCTGCCTCAATCCGCGGCTTATCGCATGACCGGCGGTCGTGAAGATCTGGCACGATGTTTGATTGGGTACTCGCGTCGGATTGGACGTTTGAGGCATTCAGTCAAGATACCTGAAAGGAACGCAGCCATAGCAACACGTGTTTCTCGTTCCCGCGCTGCCGACCCGCTTGAACTCGTGCAGCGGGATTTTGACCACCTGCTGGGCCGCCTGGTCAACGGCACCCGGACGCAGGATGGCGGGCGTTTGGCCCCTACGGGGTCGACATTCGGGAAGATCAAGAAACACCCTCACCCCAACCCTCTCCCAAAGGGAGAGGGAGAAATCTGCGGAAATGCGAA
>JBKJRK010000419.1:0-4435 GCA_046593135.1 Tepidisphaeraceae bacterium
CTGAAGCGGTATTTGAAGTGATCGATCCCATGCACGTTCCGGTCACGTTTGTCTCGAAACTCAACCTTATGCGGGCCGCCGACGATCGCCAACTGTACAGGCCCCTATCCGCCAGACTGCGGGAACTGAATCTGTGCGATTTTTTCAGCCAAATCGTGGTTCGGGTTGAACGCGACCTCCGCCGCAGCGATGCGGCTGATGCGGACGCGCATGGCGGTTACCTCGCCCATGAGCACGCCGTGGAGGTAGCCGTTGAGGGGGCGTTTTTCGGCATCGAGTGAGCGGACTTCGACGACCGATTCGAGCGACAGCAGAGCGCTTTTCCAATTGAGCGGCTGCATCACGTTCGACCCGACCATGAGCCACGCCGCGGTGTCGGCGAGCAGCGGCTGGGCGCCCATCGACATCGCGTACGCCGTCGAGCCGGCGGCGGTGCTGGTGAGCACGCCGTCGCACACCACCTTGGGTAGCCGCATCTGTCCGTTAACGCTGATGTCGAGCCACGCCGATTGTCCGGTCTTACGCTCGATCCAGGCGTCGTTAAACGACAAACCCGTCCGCCACTCGCCGCCCGGCGTCAGCATCTCGGCGTACAGCATCGGCATCTGCCGCGCCACCAACTCGGCCGGCGGGAAACGGTCGAGACCCTCGCGTGCGTTGTTCAACAGAAAACCGACGTTACCGGCGTTGATGCCGTAAAACGGCACGCGCCGCCGCCAGTGCTTCTGGATCGCGTGGAGCATCGTGCCGTCGCCGCCGATCACGAGCACGCAGTTTGGGTCGTCCGGCTGCTCGTATTTGCGAAATTGCTCAGCCCACTGCCGCGCCTTGGGATTGCGGTCGGCGACCTCGATCAGCAAACGCGGCTTATCAAGCGTAATGCGAGTCGTCCGGGCGGGGAGCGTCGGGCGGTAAAGGCGGTGGCGTTCCACGTACTCGGTAACGTCCGGCGCAACGAGGCCGGCAACGGATTCCCGGCGAAACAGCTTCTCGCGAATCGTCTGGCTCGACCCGTCAAAATTCAGGTTGATCACCCGATGGTGCGGCGGCAGGTCGCCGGGCCCGAGTTCGTGCCCGGGTCGTTCCAGCACGGCGAAGTTCAATGAATTCCGGAGGGCCGGGCCGTGTTCCCACTGCGTCTGAACGAACGAGCGACCCGTCGCGCCGCCCGTGAGCAGATCGGCCCCGACGACGTGCCATACTTCGCCGCGCGTCTTGTACCGCTCGTGAAGGTCGTGCGTGCGGGTGAACGTCGCCTGCTCGAGGTCAAACAGGTCCACCTCGACGCGGTCCACTCCCCGGAACGCGACGTCGGCCTGCGCCGCCCGATAAACGGGATCGACCTCACTCGTCGACGGCTTGTCCGGTCTCGGGCCGCACGGGACGACGATGACCTGGTCGAAATGACGCGTCAGCTCCTGCACGATCGCGCGATGGTGTAAGCCCGGCGGGCTGAAGCTTCCGCCGAAAACGGCGAGGGTCTGAGCCATGGTGAAACTGTACTCGCCGGACCGCGGTTGCGGGAGGGCACGGGGCCGGACGGCATCAGGAATCGCCCGTGCCTCATTCGAGCAGTAGGGGCGAACCTCGTGTTCGCCCTCGTTTCCGTCACGGCGGTTCTCACCGCTTTGTAGCTGCGACGCCCGCGTCGCCTCTTGCGGACGACGTTCCCTGAACGAGGCGACGCGGGCGTCGCGGCTACTAAATAGAGGCACATGCTTAAATTTAGAGCATGAAGGGCGAACACAAGGTTCGCCCCTACGAACGCGCCACGTGCGATCACCCTGACGCCGCAAATCGGCTGAGCTTAAGAAAGTCGATCGGCAGCGGAGACCGTCCCGTAGTCGCCACGTCAGCAATCGCCTGACCCATCACGCTTGCGAACTTGAAGCCGTGGCCGCTGAAGCCGCAGGCGAGGGTGACGTTTTGGTAATGCGGATGGCGGTCGAGGATGAACGCGTGGTCGGGGCTGTTGGTGTAAAGGCAGACGCGGAGTGAGAGCAGCGGGCCGTCGGCGTCGGGTAGAAATTGTTGCAGGATAGGACGAAGGGCGGCTTCATCGTCCGGCGCGGGCGTTCGCGGAACAGTGTCGGGGTCGACCGTCGGACCTTGCTTGTGAAAGGCGATTTTAAATCCGGGAGCGCCGTCGGGATGAATCGGAAACCCGTACGGGAACGAGTTGTCCGGCAGATCGAGCGCCCAAACTGGCAGCCGGCCGATCTCGAATAACTTCGCCCGGCGGGGCCAGAACCAGGCCATGACCTGCCGGCTGACGGTGAGCGGGACGCCGAGGTCGCGGACGAGTTTTCCCGTCCACGCCCCGCCACAGAAAATGAGGCGGTCGGCACCGTACGTCGCAGTCGATGTGCGAACAGTCACTCCAGTACCCGTATCGTTCCATTCGACGACGGGCTCGCGCCCGTGAAGTTCCGCCCCCCGCCGCATTGCCAAGTCGCAATACGCCGCCACCGCGCGTTCCGGCAGGACGAAGCCCCCGGCGTGGTCCAGCAGGCCGTAATAATCGTCGGGCAAATGAAATTGCGGGAAGCGCTTGGCGAGTTGCCCGTGATCGAGCACGTCGTGCGCGAGTCCAAAACGTCGCGCGGCGCCGAGTGAGCCGTCGACCACTTCACTCGTCGGCGGGCCCATGTAGAGGCCGCCGGTTCGGTGGATAATTTTCTGGCCGGACTGGGCTTCCAGGTCGTCCCACAACTCGTACGCGCGCCGAAGGAGCGGGATGTAGTCGGCGTGTTCGTAATACGCCAGGCGGATCATCCGCGACGCACCGTGCGACGACCCCAGGGCGTGGGGAATGTCGAACTGTTCCAAGCCCAACACGCGCACGCCTCGCGACGCAAGGTCGCACGCGGCCGCCGCGCCCATCGCCCCCAAACCGACGACAATCACATCAAAAGGCCGGGTCACCCGCGCACCTCCCACAACTTCTTATTCGGCGTGAAGTACGTGAAGTGAAAACGGTAACTCGAACGTGAAGCTCGTCGCGGCTAACTGCGCGGCCGGCGGCTTCGCAGTTATTTTGAAACGTTACTTTGTAGCGACGCCCCGAGGATGTGTGGAGCGGTTTGACTGCCGTGACGGACGGTCTTCATTCCGGAATTGACGGCCTGAGCACCGTAAAACCCGATCAGGACGAGAGCAAACACCACCAGCCAACGGCTACAGCCCAAGACGAAACGACCGAATAGACTGCCTTCTAATCGCTTCTGGAGATTGAACGGCTTGCGCGGCTCGCGATGAGTCCGAATCGGCTCAATCGCCGGGTCGACCGCGTCCGACAATATGCACAGCTCGCTAACCATAAATGCTCTAAGGACCGTGTCGCGTCTACCTCTTATCCAAATCAAGCCAGCGAGGGAAAATTCCACGGCCCTTGCCGGCAGGAAATCCCGTTCTTAGCTTCAATGAAACATTTAACGCCCGTGCCAGTCTGGAAGTCATTCACCGCGTTGTCGCTTTTTTTGACAAATAAAAGCAGTAACTAACTCACTGAACGAAGTTTATCACCGATGGCGGAGTGTATCCAAGCTAACATTGACTGTCCAGTCGGGTCTAATGAGCGGAAAAGCAGGTTTCGTGGCGCTAATCCAAAAATGGACGGGTGGTCGATGCCGTTATACGATCCTCGCGCGTGATCGGGGGCACGATTCACGTCTGCGTGATTCCACTGCTGTACCGGCGTATTTTGCCCGGATGGAGTTCTTGCAATGAATCGTCTCTTGCTGACCGGAATGTTGCTGCTGGGTGTGGCTCTGTTGTCGGCCGGCGCGACGCAGGGCGCGGAAAAATCGCAGAAGCCGCGTAAAGAAAAGGCCAAGGCCGCAAGCCGGGAGGAGCGCTCCAAAGACCGGCCGCCTCGGCGGGCAAAGGGCGATTCGGCCAACGAATCGATCTCGACTCAACAAGAAACCGCCCGCGCGTTCGACGAAAAACTCGGGCGTCCGTCCACGACACAGAGGTCCGCCCCTCCATCTGATTCGCAGCAGTTGAAGGACCTCGAAACCCAGATCAAAGCCGAGGACGAGCGCCACCAGGCGGCCCTGGCGCAACTCCGCAGGGACCAGGAAGAAGCCGACAAGTCGGGCAACAGCAAAAAAATCGGCAAAGCGCGTAAGGCGATCGAAAAGGAGCAGTCCGCTTACCAGCGGAAGAAAGCGTCGCTCGAAAAGCAGCGACAAGCCCTTCTCCGCAAAGGCGCCCCCGCGGCTGTCGACCCGCCCGCACGCGGCGGGCAAGCCCCTACGATTCCCAAGGAGTAGTCTGGCAGAGTTGAGAACTGATTGGGCTCGGCTTGTCATCGCGCCGCAACCGAGCCAATAAGAAGACAGTTCCCCATTTCATTTGCATTACCGTGATAGAAAAGGATCGCAACAATGCAGACCGTCGTCCACGTCACCCATGAAGCGATTCAGAAAAT
>JBKJRK010000440.1:0-7428 GCA_046593135.1 Tepidisphaeraceae bacterium
CTGATCCCACCGGAACTTCAGCAAGACGTGAGCAAAGGCTGGGAAGACATGCTGAACCACATCCGCACGGCCGCGGAGAAAAATCGCGGTTAGAGCAAGTTCACCTCATGCATAGCGACACCTCCGACCGCCGCTTGCGGTTTCGCAGACCGCCGTGCGCCATTCGGTCCGCGAAACCGCCAGCGGCCGGCGGGCCGTTGTTGCGCGTCAATCTTTAATTCGCCTCCTTCTTCAGTTTTCACCTCTCACTTCTGACTTTTGACTTCCCCCCCTCTCTCACTACACTCCCCCGTTCTTATGAAAGCGGAACGCCGGCACGAATTGAAGACGAACGCGTTGGCCCACGGGCTTGGGGGATTGCCCCTGTTCTGGGCCAGGTACGGCGGGAAGATTCTCCTGGCCGCGGTGGCGGTGCTGGCGGTCATCTGGTTCGCCCGGTTTAAGGCGCGTGAAGCGCAACAGCGACAGGAACAGGCGGGCGCGTCGTATGCGGCGGCGCGCGGCGGCATTGCCAACCTGCAAGGCATCCTCGGCATCAGCGATCCAAAGGCCGCGGCGGAGCAGCGAAAACAGCTCCGCGACGAGGCGGACCGGGCACTCGACGAAGTCCTCGAAACCACGACGGACGACACCCTTAAGGGAGAAGCCTGGCTCGCCCGCGGAGAACTGTACTGGCAGCTCGCCCGGCTCCCGGAAATCCGCGGCGCCGACACCCAGCCGGCGTTGAAACAGACCGAAAGTGACGAAGACCTGCTGAAAAAAGCCCGACAGGCGTACGAATCGGCGGCGGCGGCGAGCGGCGCGAAGCAGCTCACGGTCGTGACGGCGCGGTTCGGATTGGCGGCGATCGCCGAGCAACGCAGGCAGTGGGACGAAGCCCGCAAGATTTACGAATCCATCCGTGACGACAAGGCGAACCCCGAGGCCGACCCTTTCAAAGACCTTGCCCGGCTCAAGCTCGACGACCTGAAAGACATCCAGAAACCCGTGCTCATCGGCAAGCCCGCGACCGAGCCCGCGATCGCACCGGTTGGCCCCCCCGTGCAGGCGCCTACGACAACAATCATTGCACCGGCGGTGACAACGACGCCCGTGCCGGCGACTGAGAGCGCCAAGCCGGCTGCGGAAGAACCGGCGGACCCCGCAAAACCCGAGACGCCGACGAAGTAGACCCCCTCGTCCGTCGCAATCGAGCGTAAGATTCCCGCGTGCCTTCGTCCGAGCAAGACATCCCGCCCGCGCCGCAGTCCCCGGACGAAGCCGTACTCGCCGAAGACGTCGCCACGCCGGACGAAGATTCAGACGTCCGTCACTTCAAGTTCCGCGTCAGCAAAAAGCTCACCCGGCGGATCGACCAGTACCTCGTCGACCGGGTCCCCTATCTTTCCCGAGCCGGGGTGCAACGTCTGATTGACGACGGGCTTGTCACGGTCGACGGGCGGACGACCAAGGCGAGCTACAAGCTCAAGGCCGGCGAAACCGTGTCGATGGTCGCCCCGCCGGAGCCGGTCAACGAGATCGTGCCGGAGGACATCCCGCTCGAC
This sequence comes from Tepidisphaeraceae bacterium, assembly GCA_046593135.1. Classification (GTDB taxonomy): domain Bacteria; phylum Planctomycetota; class Phycisphaerae; order Tepidisphaerales; family Tepidisphaeraceae; genus JBKJRK01. Next base: position 1,545 of record JBKJRK010000440.1, read on the forward strand.
ATCGTTTACGAAGACGAACACTTCCTCGCGCTCAACAAGCAGGCCGATCTCATTATCCACCCGGCCCGCGGGCGGTGGCACGGAACGCTGGTGAACGCGCTGGCGTTTTACGGAAATAAATGGAGCGCCGTGAACGGCGTCTGGCGCCCGGGCATTTTGCACCGGCTGGACCGCAACACCACCGGGATCATGCTCGTCGCCAAGAGCGACGAAGCCCATTGGCGTATCGCCCGACAATTCGAGAATCGCACGATTCAAAAAACCTACGTCGCCGTCTGTCATGGCGTGCCGGAGCTGCTCAGCGACGTCATTAACATGCCCATCGGCCAAGACCGCTACGTCCGCGAGAAGCAGGCCGTCCGAAAGGAAGAGAACGGCGGCAAGCCGGCCGTGACGCGCTACGAAATCCAGGAGGTCTTGGGGGAGAGCCTGCCGCCGGCGCCGGAGGTCGTGCAACGAAACGACGCCTCGACATTCGCCCGCTCGTCGGCCTTTACGCTTGTGCCCTCGTCGTTCCCGAAAGACCGCCATTTCAAACCCCCGCCCGGCCGGTTCACCTTTCTCAAGCTATGGCCTAAAACCGGCCGGACGCATCAGTTACGCGTACACATGTCGGCCATTGGTTATCCGATGGTGGGCGACACCATGTACGGCGGTCGACTCTTTGAATCCGGCGATTTTCGGTTCGAGCGGCAAGCCTTGCACGCGTTTGAGATTACGTTTGTTCACCCGGGAACCTTGCAGCCGATGACCCTCTCCGCCCCCCTCCCGCCGGACATGCGGGAACTGATGGACCGGCTCGGCGGGAAGGTTTTCCAAAACGTTTCGACCCCGCCGGCGTAACACATGCAGACTCGCGCGTGCTACGGAATGGCGGGACGTGTATAATCAGCCGGCGGAGTTGGCCGCTTGCGGACTTTCTGTAGAGGAAATGTCAATGCCTGAAACCCTAGCCTTGGGCTTTCTCAGCGCAGGGCAGCTTCTTGTGGTGGCCGGAATTGTGGCTTTTGTCGTTTACCGACGCCGGCTGCCTGAGATAGCTCGCGCCCTCGGCCGGTATGTGGCCGAGTTTAAGCGTGGGCTGAAAGACCTGGAAAACGAAACCCCAAAGTGAGGATGTGCCCCATGTTGAACGTACTGGCCCTCGGCATGCCCGGCCCCTTCGAATGGATCATCATCGCCGGCTTCGGCCTGCTTTTTTTCGGCAAGCGCCTTCCGGAAGTCGGTAAGAGCTTGGGCAAAGGGATCGTCGAGTTCAAGAAGGGTCTGAAGAGTGTGGAAGACGAGGTGTCGATGGTGGACGACGAACGCCCCCGTAAGTCGATCTCCCACGACTCCGAGCACAAGTTCGATCCGTACACCGGCAAGCCCGTCGGCGAGACGGCTTCGACGTCAACTGAAGCCCACGGGTAACAGTTTAGCTGTGGTCCAGTCATGTCTCGACGCACGCCGCCCGTTGCGCTCGTCGGATTGCTCGGGCTTATTCTCGCCGCTCCGCCCGGCGTCCTCGCCGCGCGGACGACCGGCGCGTCGCTCAGCCGCGCCCTCCCCGAAATGAAGTTCGACGGCGTCGCACTGACCGACTGCGTCGACTTTCTCCGCGACATCACCGCCGCCAACATTGTCGTGAACTGGAAGGCCCTCAAAGGCGCGGGGGTGACGCCGGAAACCGTCGTCAACCTCAAGCTCCGCGGCGTCTCGCTCCGCAAGGCGCTCTCGCTCCTGCTCGCCGAAGCCGGCGGCGGCGAAGGCGTCACCTACACCCTTGACGACGGCGTCATCGAAATCACCACGGCCGAACTGGCGAACAAAAAGGTCTACACCCGCGTCTACCCCGTGGGCGACCTTCTGCTGGAAATTCCCAACTTCGTCGCCCCCTCCCTCAGCCTCGAAAACAACAGCCGCGGCTCGGGCGGCGGGAGCGGATCCAGCCTGTTCGGCGGCGGTGGCAACAGCAGCGACAAACGCGGGGAACGAAAAAGCTCCGGCAAAACCCGCCGCGAACGTGCCGAAGAACTCCTCAACCTCATCCGCGAGACCATCCACCCCGACATCTGGCGCGAGAACGGCGGCGTCGCCAGCATCCGCCTGTTCCGCGACACCCTCATCGTCACCGCCCCCCGAATCGTCCACGAAGCCATCGGCGGAACGTGGGACTGAAACGGATTCCATCTGATTCCCGCGCCCACCGTCTCCCTGATTCGCGGCCGCCCGCAGGGCGGCAGGTCGCGCTCGACGCGTGAAAATCAACCGGAATCCCTATGAGGGGGAAAGCGTGCTCCGACCGGCTACGCGGGTTCGCCCTGCACCGAACGCCCCCCGCGGCGGCGTCATGCAACAAACGAATCGTGCGCCGCTTCGCCGCGATGTTCTCGGGCTGTGTGACCGCAAGACTGGCGGTGTCAGGCAACTACGAATCGCGCGCTGCTTCCGCGACGGTCGCGCGTAATCTCGAGGCGGGTGTGGATCAGTTCCTTCAGCTCAGTGACGTGCGAGATGATGCCGACCATGCGCCCGCCTTGCTGGAGGTCTTCGAGGGCGCGGATGGCGAGGTCGAGCGATTCGGGGTCGAGGGTGCCGAAGCCTTCGTCGACGAAAATCGTCTCCAGGCGGATGCCGCCGGCGTAGCCTTGAACGACGTCGGCCAAGCCGAGCGCGAGGGCGAGCGACGCGAGAAAGCTTTCGCCGCCGGAGAGAGTGGAGACAGGGCGCGCGGTGGAGGTGTAGGTGTCTTCGACTTCAAGATCGAGCCCCCCCGCGGTGCGTCCGCTCGAGGCTTCGCGGACCCGGCGGAGTAGAAAGCGGCCCCGGCTCATGATCCGCAGCCGTTGGGTGGCGGCGTACAGCACCTCGTCGAGAAACACGCCCAGCACGTACCGCTGGAACGTCATGTTGTACGCGTTCCGGCCGTTTGCGACGCCGGCGATCTGGCCGATGACGCCGTGCCGCGCGTCGAGCGACGCCAACTCGGCCTCCAGCTCGCGCAGACGGGCGAGCGTCTGGTCCAGATGACCCAGCCGGGCGGCCAGCACACGCTCCTGGGCGACGTTCTCCTCGACGGCCTTGTCGGCGGCGGTTGCCGTTGACTCCATCAACGGCAGATCGGGCACGGCAAGGTCCTTCGCGGCGGCGGCGGTCTGTTCCACCCGCACCCGCGCGGCGCCAACGCCAATGTTGAAAGCCCGGATTTCCGCGTCGAGCGCCGCCATCTGGGCGTCCGAGAGCTTCGCCGCCTTGAAGGACTGGCCGTCGGGGAAGCCGGCGTCCTGGGCGCGCTGTTCCAATATTCTTCGGTGCGCCTCGGCCGACTCCTTCGCCGCCGTCGCGGACTCCGTCGCGGCGCGTAACGTTTCGGCGGCGCGGCTGTGGGCGACCGCCGCCTCCTGCGACGCCTTCGTCGCCGCCGCAAACGCGTCCTGGAGCCGCTTATGCCGCTCGCCGGCGGCGGCCTGCTCGCTGGCGAGCGCCTCGCTGCTCCGCAGACGGTCCGGCACGTTCTGCTGCAAGGCCTCGGCGGTCGCCTTGTCGGCGTGCATCCGGGCGGCGGCGGTTTGCGCCGCCACCTCGGCTTCGGCAAGTTTGGCGCTTAACGCCGCATCGTCCTGTTTCAGCCGCTCGGTCCGGCCTTTCTCGGCTATCGCTCCAAGCCCTGCCTGCTCCGCGGCGATTAGCGCCTCCTGTAATTCCCGCTCGCGGGCGCGGAGCGACGGGAGGTCCATCCCGATCTGCATCTCACCCAGCATGTCTTCCAACTGTTGCTTCGCAGACCGCAGCGCGGCGACTTTCGACGCCTGCCCGGCGGCGTCGCTCTGTTCGATGGCGAGCGTCTTGTCGGCCTCTTCCAGCACGAGGCGGGCGGATGTGAGATGCGCTTGCGACGGCAACTCCCCGTCGTGCGTCGCGAGAGACGGGTGAGAAGCTGAACCGCACACCGGGCACGGCTCGCCGTCGGCAAGGTTATGCGCGAGCAGAGCAGCTTGGGCACGGTCCCAAGCCGACTGCGCGTCGTCGAGCGCCCGCTTGGTGAGCTGCTGCTGCCGCACGGCACGGTCCACGCGCGCCCGGGCCGTACGCAATCCCTTTTCGGAGACGTCGAGGTTCAGCCGCACGTCTTCGAGTTTTGTACGCTGCTGGACCGCGGCCTGAACCGCCTTTAGCTGCTCGGCCAGCATGGCGTGACTTTTTTCCAACTGCTCCAGCGCTTTCAGCCGCGCACCGGCCGTCTCGAGCTGGTGGCGGAGCGTTTTCAGGGACGTGTCGAGAGCATCGCGATGCGCCACGCGGTCCGAGTAAGATTGCGTCGACGCCCGCGACGCTTTCCAGGCGGCGTCCAACTCCCGCACGCGGTTCGTTAGCTCCGCGAGCTTGCACACCGCCCCTTCGGCCTCCTCTCGCTGCGGCTGGTGGGCGGTCTCCGCGGCGAGGACGAATGCGGCACGGTCTCGCTCGGCCGTGATTCGTTTCAGCAACCCTTCGGCCGCCGTCCGTTTCGCCTCGGCGTCAAACGCTCCGCGCCGCCGCTGGGCGACGCCGGTTTCAAGCTCGGCTAGCGCCGCGGCCTTGCAGGCACTGGCGTAGGCGTCCTGTTTTTGCGTGAATTCTTCCTTCCGCCCCTCGCGCTCGCGCAAGTCGGACTTGGCACGCTCGTGATCGATGAGCTTCTGCGCGGTCTGGCGGGCGTCGTTCAAGGTTGCGTGAGCAATGCGACGGCTCTCGCGCAGCGGCTCGACCGCCGCCCGGAGCGCCGCGAGCTCGGCCCCGACGCCGGCTCGCTGCTGTTCCAAGTCCATAACGCTCGACACGCCGAGCCCCTGCAGCACCTCCGCATGACGCTGCCGCCCGCGTTCCGCCTGCTGGCGAATCGACGCGGCCGTTTCCTTCAGCGCGTGCTCGATCCGTCCGTACGCTTCGACCTGAAACAGCGTCTCCAGGATCGCCTGGCGTGCGTCGCTCTTGGCGAGCAGCAATTCCTGGAATTTCCCCTGCGGCAGCATGACGACCTGGCGAAACTGCTCGCAGCGGAACCCCATGAGCCGCTCGACCTGATCGTTGGTTTCCTTCCACCCTTCGGCCAGGACTGCTCCCTCGTGACCGGCAGCGGCACCCGTGCGACGCCAGAGGGCCGCATCCTGCGGCCGGGTCATCGTGCCCACGCCGCGCTTTTTCGGCCGCTCCTGCTCGGGGCAGCGTTTAACGCGGTAGTGCTCGGGCCCGATCGAGAAATCGAACACGACGTCGGTCGGCGTAAGCGGGTCGGCATGATCCGACCGCATCTCCCGCGGCGACCGCGCGCCGGATGCCTGCCCGTACAGCGCGAAGCAGACCGCATCGAGCACACTCGTCTTGCCGGCGCCGGTAGGCCCGTGAATGAGGAAGAACGAGCGCCCGTTCAAATCGCCGAAGTCGAAGATCTGCTCGGCGGCGTACGGGCCGAAGGCGCAGACAGTAAGCTTCAGCGGTTTCATGCCGCCCCCGCGGGAACTGACTTCTCGCTTTCGGGCCGTTGGACCGATCCTTCCCGCTCGCGCTGCCGCAGTTCGTCGACGATCTGGACGAAAGCGCTTTCCTGCTCGGCGGAAAGATCGGCGCCAGTCACGTGAGTAAAAAACGCCTTGAAGAGCTGGGCGTCGTCCATCGTGCGCACGTTGGGCCGGTCGCTCGCCTGCGCGACGCCCGGCTCGTGCTCGGGCCGGCGGATGTGCAAGACGTTGGGATACACCTCTCGCAAGCGGCCCATCGCGTCGAGCACGGGGCCGGGATCGGTGAGCATTACTTCGAGGTAATCTTCTTTCGCCGTGCTGTCGGAGGGTGGGTTCAACAGATCAGACATCAAACCGGAAATCCGGCGAACGGCACGGCGCGGGCGCAGCTCGACCGTTTCGCA
>JBKJRK010000043.1:0-3711 GCA_046593135.1 Tepidisphaeraceae bacterium
CGAAAACATCCGCGACTGGTGCATCAGCCGCCAGCTTTGGTGGGGGCATCGGATTCCGGTGTGGAGTATTACGCCACAAACAATACTCGCGATATGGAATGCTCACGCAAATACAAATACTCAACTGCGCACATACAACGAATTCGGAAATCGACTGGTCGATGAAACGCAGAAGTTAATCGACGAATCACCATCAACAAGATGGATACTGAATCAAGAAAATCCACTCCTAAATGCCGCAGAGATTTTCGCTCAGTTACGAGAGGGTCGTTGGAATCCTATACATATTGCGCTCCGACATTTAGATGATCCTGCCATTTCCAAACTCGAGGAGATTGGTTGGCGTCAAGACCCCGACGTCCTCGACACCTGGTTCTCCTCCGGCCTCTGGCCGCTCTCCACACTGAACTGGCCGAATGAAACGCCGGAGTTGCAAACCTGGAACCCGAGCAACGTCCTCACCACCGCCCGTGAGATCATCACGCTGTGGGTCTCGCGGATGGTGATGTTCAACCTGTATTTCCGCGGCTGTCTGCCGTTCACCGAGGTGTTCATCCACGCGATGATCCAGGACGGCGAAGGTCAGAAGATGTCTAAGACGCTCGGCAACGGCGTCGACCCGCTCGACATCATCGAATCCCACGGCTCCGACGCCATGCGCTTCACCCTCGCGGCGATGACGACGCACACGCAGGACCTGCGGATGCCGGTGGACCTCGTCGACCCGCATTCGGGCGAGATGTTTGCGCCGAAGAAAATTACGCTGCCCAACGGTTACGTCGTCGGAGCGCCGTTTCAGGAAAGTGCGAAGACTCCGGGCAAGAAGATGGTCTCGAGCTACGGCATGATCTCCGGTCAGGCGAAGCCGACGGCGGACATGCCGCTGGCGAAGAACACGAGCAGCAAATTCGACGAAGGCAAAAAGTTCTGCAACAAGATCTGGCAGGTCGGGCTGAACTTCGTGATCCCCAATATCGCGAAGACGCCGACCGAGCCGGTGGATGAGGCAAAATGGGCGGTGGCCGATCGGTGGATCGTGTCGCGGTTTAACCGCACGGTTGCCGAGGCCAACGAGATGCTCCGGGCGTACCGCTTCGACCAATACGCCAAGGCGACTTACGACTTCTTCTGGAACGACTTCTGCGGCTGGTACGTCGAAGCCAGCAAACCCGCCCTGCGCGACCCCGCCCGCGCCGGCCAAGCTGCCAACATCCTGGCGGCCGTTCTCGACGGCAGTTTGCGCCTGCTCCATCCCGTGATGCCGTTCATCACCGAAACGCTGTGGTGGAAGCTGAACGAAGCCCGCACCGGGCGCGGCCTGCCCGGGCAGATCGATTGCCCCGCAAGCAAACGGCTCATCAAAGCCAAATGGCCCGCCGTCGGCCCCTTCGCCGAGACGGCGGAGCAGATTTTCCCAAAGCTCCAGGACGTCGTCGTCGCCATCCGCAACGTGCGGAACCAGTACAAGGTGGACGTGAAGAAGCGCGTGACGGTCTCGATCAACGCCCCGGGCGACGTTGCTTTGCAGGTAACAGACACAAAGGAAATGATCGAGCTGCTCGCGACCTGTACGCTGAAAGACGTCCGACCCGATCTCATCTCGCCCGACAAAGCCGCCCGCGTGCAGGCGGCGGGTTGCGACATCTACCTCGAAGGACTGGTTGACGAGGCGGCCGAAGGCCAGCGTGTCGCTAAGCGCAAAGAAGAGCTGACGAAGCACGTCAGTTCGATGAAGGGTCGCCTGAGCAACGAGTCCTACACTGCCAAAGCCCCACCGGCTCTCGTCGAGCAAACGCGTAAGCAACTCGCCGACGCCGAGGCGGAACTGGCCAAACTCGTAATGTAAGATGACGTCCCCGGTACACGGCTCCCCCGTAGCACGGGCTTCCCAGCCCGTGAGCCGTGTACTCGCGGCTTCGGGCGGTACGCCGTCCGATCAAGAAGCGGCAGCGCGGACTCGCCTCTCGCAGAAAACGATACGGGTTGAAGAAAGTGAGTGCTGGCGCTTCTTTGTCAATCTTAGTACAGATGGACGGCGTGGCGTACCACGCCCACGGGCTGGAAGCCCGTGCTACGATAAAAGCCCCGCCGATTTTGCCGGCGGGGCTTTTTGATGCGGGGATAGTGAAGCTATCCCTACCTCACCTGATTGTCACGCGGGCGTCCGCGTCATGCGGCGCGCGTGAAGACGACGTTACTTGTTAATCGCAGGCGCCCTCTCGGCGGCGCCGCCGGCGATGTCCTTGTTCAGCGCCGGCGCGGGCGCGCCGGCCTTGCCGGGGGCGGCTTCGGCGGCGACGGCGGGAGACTTCACGGAGTTCGGCAGGATCAGCACTTCGACCCGGCGGTTCTGCGACCGGCCTTGCTCAGTCGCGTTGCTCGCGACCGGGCGCTGGTCGGCGTAACCAACCACCGCGAGCCGGCGGGCATCGACCCTCTGGCTCTGGAGTTCCCTGCCCACCGAAATCGCCCGGTGGCTCGACAGGTACCAGTTGTCAAGGTGCCCGGCCTTCACGGTCGCCGGGTTGGCGACGCGCTGGCTGTCGGTGTGGCCGGCAACCTGCAGTTCATAACCCGACGCGGCGGCGGAATTCAGGATCTGGGCAAAGCGGGCGATCGCGGTCCGCGCCTTCGGCTGCAACTCCGCCGAACCCGTATTGAACGTCACGTCGCTCTTGAATTTCACGATGCCCCGGCTGCTGTCGAACTCAACCAGGTCGGGATTTTGGTTGGCGAACTCGGTCAACGCGTTGCTGACGGCCTCCGGCAGGACCTGCACGACGCCCTGCTTGTTCATCGCCTCCTGGTACTGCCGTTCCAACTCGGCGTAACGCGACTGCAGGTCTGTCAGTTGCGTCGTCAAGTTGGCGACGAGGCCGCCCTGATTGTTGCTGTTGGCCATGATGGCCTCGAGCTGCCTCTTATACGCGTCGGCCTCGGCCATCGCAGCCTTGGCTTGGGCGTCGCTCTGCGCGAGGCGCTCCATGGCCGAGTCGTGGGCCAACTTCATTGCGTTGTATTTTTCCTGGGGAACACACCCGACGAGCGTCAGGCCGAGAAACGAAAAAGCGAGCCAATGCATCCGTGCCATGAGAGAGCCTCCATGCGGCGGATGAGTTTGATCCTGAACCGAGCAGGCCCCCGCTTCCGACGTGGAAGCAGCGTCCATGGCCTCACGATTCAACCCATGCCACCCAGACGTGTCGACTCGAACCTTTGCCCGCTCCGAATCGACGCGAGCGCAGTCTGACGACCGCTACCGCAAATTTCAAGTAGCAAGTGAAAAAAGTAGCAATTTTTGCGCGGTCAACCTTATGGCAGCACCGGAGCGCGCAGAGCAAACTCCGCGAGCTCCGATGCTTACGCGTCAATCACGTGGCTTAGTTTTTTATCGCCGCCCCATTTTGCCCAGGATCATTCCAACTATGAAGAATAGCAGGGCGATGCCGAGTCCGAATGCCAAGGGGATGTAAAATGCGGTCTTGTCGAAATACGACGTCGCGCCCGGGTGCGTGCCGACGAGCGCAGAAATCAAAACGAACATTCCGTACAGCAGAACCGCGGCCCCGGCGAGGGCGGCGCCGCCGAAGGCGAGGGCGGACGGATCGAGCTGCTGCACGTACATCGGCGCCGAGCCGCCGCCGCCGGACCGTCGCGACGAGGCTTCGTCGGTAAGTCCGGAAATTCCGGTGCCGCTGCCGGCAGTGTCGC
>JBKJRK010000149.1:0-3748 GCA_046593135.1 Tepidisphaeraceae bacterium
CGTGAAGCCGCCTATGGTGATCTCACTGGCGAAAAAGGAAGAGCTGGTTTTCGTCCAGGCGAAGAGCGAGCCGGTCCGGCTGGCGCGGAATAATCTAGGACTCAAGATGCTCCAGTACGCGCGGGATGAAGCCCATCGCTTCGCGCAGCATTACCACCACATCCTGCGGCGGAAGAGCCAGCTCGAAGAAGACGTGAAGACGGGGCGACGCCCGCCGCGTGCGAAGCCTTTGGGGAAGAAGCCGGTTTCAGTGCAAGAAGCGACGGGCGATGCGAAGGTGCCGGGCGAAATTCCGTTTTCGACGCACGTCGGGTTGCCGGTGCTGGGGTTGAATGTCGAGCCGTCGGTGGAGGTTGAGCCGGGAGTGATGCTGGATGCCGAAGACCTGCCGCTGGACGCGCCTGTGACGGCGGTGTCGAGCGACTTGCCCCCGCGGTCGGAAATGCTGGAGGGGCAGTCGGAGCAACGGAACGGCGGGGCGGAGGAGCGGGGGAGTGAGGGAATACAGAGCACGCCGCCTTTGCACGAAGATTGACGAGGGCGATCGCACGTGGCGCGCTCGTAGGGGCGAACCTTGTGTTCGCCCTGTGATTCTGCGCCGGAAACGAGGGCGAACACAAGGTTCGCCCCTGCGTGACGCTCGAACGAGGCACATCCGGCCTTGAAGGAATGACGCGTGGGGCCGCAGTTTTTTGCCATTCTTGCTCCGCCGGGTAAAAGCTGTCTCGTCATTTTTGCCGGCGATTCGTCGCGGATTTGAGGAGCGAGCATGTCGATGCGTTTGTCGGCGGGTTGGATCGTGGTGTCGTTTTCTTTTTTCGCTATGGTTACTGCATTCGCATCCGACGCACGTGGGGAGGATCAGCCTGAAATTACGTTACTTTCCCCTCGCCCGCTTCAAGTCGTTCAGCGAAGCACAAGGTCGGGCGGTTTGGTGCTCGTCAGCGGGCGCGTGAAGTGCGAGTGCGGCGCGGTCGAGGTTCGCTTCAGCGGCAAAGGCATCGACGGCGACCTCCCGGACCAATGGCAACCGGTTCGCTATAACCCGGTCGATCGGACGTTCATGGACCGCGTTCAAGTGCCGGCGGGCGGGTGGTACAAGGTGGAGGTTCGCGCCACGCACAACGGCGACCCGCCGCGGGTGGCGACGGTCGAGAAGGTCGGCGTCGGCGAGGTGTTCGTCACCGCCGGGCAGAGCAACTCCACCAACTGCGGCCAGTTCAAGACCACGCAAACCTCCGGCATGGTGTCCGGCTTCGGCGGCACGAGCTGGCAGATTGCCGACGACCCGCAGCCGGGCGCTCACGACAAGACCGAAGGCGGCAGCCCGTGGCCGGCGTTCGGGGACGCGATGTATGCGAAGTACAAGGTCCCCATCGGCATCGCCGTCACCGGCCACGGCGGCACGAGCACCGTCCAGTGGGATCCCAAGGGCGGCGAAGGCTCGCTGTTCATGTGGTTCATGCACCGCGTCTACCAACTCGGCCCCGGCGGGTTCCGCGCGGTCCTCTGGCACCAGGGCGAGAGCGACGTCGCCATGACCACCGACGACTACGTCGCCAAGCTGTCCGCCATCATCCGCGAGTCCAGACAACAGGCCGGCTATGAGTTCCCGTGGTTCGTCGCCCAGGTGTCTTACCACAGCCCGGAGAAGCCGCGGCACGACAACATGCGCAACGCCCACGCCAAAATCTGGGAACTCGGCGTCGCCCTCCCCGGCCCCGACACCGACACCCTTGCCGGCGACAACCGCGACCAGGACGGCAAGGGCATCCACTTCAGCCCCAAGGGCCTCAAGGCCCACGGCGAAATGTGGGCCGAACGCGTCGGCGTGTACCTCGACAAGGTGCTGGCGGCTCAACCTTGATTAAAGGATGCGAGTAATTTCCCGCCGCGATCTTGGGTAGCTGCAACGCCTGCGTCGCCTCGTGCAGCGAACACGGCTCGCAAGAGGCGACGCGGGCGTCGCAGCTACGAGGTTTGCACAAATGCTCCTTCCCGCTAACCTTCCGCCCATGATTACGGATGCCATACATCGTGCGGGGTTTTCCAAATCGATCGCCATTGCGCTACCGGCGTTTCTGCTCGGATTCGTCGCGTCACAAGTATCAGCCCAGACGAACTCGGCGCTGTTGGTCGCGCCGTTTCCGAAAGAGCAGGTCGTCAACGCCGAAGCCGGCGCGACGTTCCTAGAAGGCGGGCATATCGCCGAGTCGGATAACGACGAAGATTTCCGCCTCAGCATCTACGGCGCCTCCGGCCGGTTCCGGCTCCAGCCGGGGGAATTGAAAAGCCCGCGGATTGGGTTCGACTTCACTTACCTCGACATCGACAGCAGCTTTGACGGGCTTCCGGAACGCCTGGCCGACCAGTCTGTCGCCGTCGGCGTGCCGGTCGGGCAGGTGGGCGACTGGATCTTCGGCGCGTCGGCCGGCGGGGGCTACGCGGGCGACGGGGGGTTCGGCGACGGCGACGCGTGGTACGGCCTGGCGTCGATCGCCGCCTTTCGGCAATTCGACGAGAGAAGTGCTCTGGTGATTTTTCTCGACTACGACGGTAACCGGACGTTTCTTCCCGACGTTCCCGTCCCCGGCGTCGCGTACATCCGCCGGCTCGGGGACCGCCTGGAAATGACCGCCGGCCTTCCGATCAGCTCCATCCGCTGGGAGGCCACCGAGAATCTGACGATCGAGCTCGCTTACCTTGTTCCCGACAACGCGCGGATCGACGTCGGCTACAAAGTCACAAAAAACTTCCAGCTCTTCGGCCGGCTCCGCCAACAGACCGAAGCCTTCTTCGTCGACGGGCTCGTGTCAAACCACGACCGCATCCTGTTCGAGCAGCGCCGCGCCGAGGCCGGCGTGCGGTTCCAGCCGCGCGACGAGTTCAATATCGACCTCGCCGTCGGCTACGCCTGGAGCGGCGAGTTCAGCCAAGGCTTCGACTCCCGCGACACCGACGAGATCGCGGACATCAGCGACGAGCCGTACGTCCGGGTGGGCGTGGAGTTGCGGTACTAATGATGCAACAGCGACCCGTAACGAGTGAGGAGTGACGTGTGAAGCGACTTTCGTCTCACGCATTACTCCTCACTCGTCACGTCCTGAGGGAATGACACGTGAATACCTCGAACTTGCCCGACTTAGCCATCGACCTCCACGACGTCGCCAAGACTTATCAGGGCAAGGTTCACGCGCTGCAGGGCATCGAGATGTGCGTCCGGCGGGGCGAGGTGTTCGGGCTGCTCGGGCCCAACGGCGCCGGCAAAAGCACGCTGGTCAAGATCATGATGACCGTGATTCGCCCGACGCGGGTTCGGGGGACGATCCTGGGCGCGCCGGTAGGCTACAAACCGACGCTGAGTCGGGTCGGTTATCTACCGGAGAATCACCGCTTTCCCCGTTACCTGACCGGGCGGCAGACGCTGGAGTTTTTCTCGGCGCTGCAGAAAGTCGATCGCTCGACACGCAAACGCCGGTCGGGCGAATTGCTCGAGACCGTCGGAATGACCGCGTGGGCGGACAAGAAAATCTCGACGTATTCCAAGGGCATGTTGCAGCGGATCGGCTTGGCCCAGGCCCTGGGCGGCGACCCGGACCTGGTCGTGCTCGACGAGCCGACCGACGGTGTCGACCCGGTCGGCCGGCGCGACATCCGCGACGTGCTGGTCCGCTTGCGCGACGAGGGCAAAACGGTTTTCCTCAACAGCCACCTGCTCAGCGAACTCGAAATGATCTGCAGCCGGGTC
>JBKJRK010000247.1:0-5769 GCA_046593135.1 Tepidisphaeraceae bacterium
CCATGGAAGGCCACCGCTGTTCCGTGCGCTTCGCGGCGGACAAGCAACTCGCGACAATCTCGGCAATCGAAGGTTTAGCTCACGTCCAGCGGCCGGATGGGAGCGCTCCGCGCAGCCTTGCGGAGGGCCAGAAGATCTCCGTCGCAAAATCCGATAAGGCGGTTCCGGAACCCGGCCCGATCCGCTGAGGTGTCGGCGCAGGCGCGTCACCGATCGCCGAGCAAACGCCGCCACATCTCCGAAAGCAGTGCGGACGGGAAGTCCGGGCCGAGACGCGCCCTGATCTGCGTGACCTCTTCCGCCATTGGGACATCCGAGCGGCTCAAGTCGGCGATCACTTTCCACTCGTCGCCACTCTGCCGGAGACAGAAGTTGTAGCCGATATCTGGAATGACGTCCGGATCGATGTAGCTGCCGTCTTTATAGACCGGGATTGCCTCCATGTTCGCGTATCCGTTCGCGACGCGCAGGTGATCGATCTTGAACAGGATTGGCTGGCGCAGGGACCCGTGCACGTATTTGCGCATGACGTAAGCTCGCGCGCCATCGCAAATCGCCGCGCGCTCCGCAGACCCGGGCTTTGGGGTGTACGGTGTTTGCGCGATCACGGCCTCCGCCAAACAGCCAAGCAGCAGAGCCAGAATAGCAGCGTGTCGCTTCATTCCGATCCGCGTTTGAGGCGAAACACCTCGCCCTGCTGGTTCCGCAGGACCAGCTCGTTTGCGGTGATGGAGAGGATGTTGTGCGTCGTCGTGGTGTTCGCTTGCGGGAAGGTTTGAATGAGCCGATCGCCCTCGATGCGCCAGCGGCCGCGCGGCGGGTTCGGGACCAGATGCGGATCCGTGTAGAACGAGCCGTCCGCTAAGTACTGCGTGACGTGCCGACCACCCTTCCAACTGCCGACGAGCTTGCGCGGTGCATTCGTCAGGTCGGTCCACTCGTCTTCCGGCGCTGCGGGCGATGCCTTTCTGCCGGCGTCCTTTTGCTGTGGACGAATCCCGAGCGCCTGGAGCTGCGCGATCTTTGGGTTCAACTCCGTGCCGAACGACGCCTGTATCGCCACCGCCTTCTGCCAGTCCGCGAGCGCGCCGGCTTGATCGCCGAGGTTGGTCCGCGCGAAGCCGCGGTTATAATAGCCGATCGCGGCGTTCGGATTAAGCGCGAGCGCTTTCGTGCCATCGGCCAGAGCGCCGGGGTAGTCGCGTTTCCGCAGCTTGTTGTTGGCGCGGTTATTGTAGGCGAGCCAGGCTTTCGGGTTTATCTTGAGCGCGCGATTGCAGTCAGCGATGCCGCCATCATAGTCGCCCAGACCGGCCTTCGCCGTGCCGCGAACGGTGTAGGCATCTTCCAGCGGCGAAGCCTTCAGCTCGATCGCCTTGTTGGCATCCGCAAGGGCGGCGCGAAAGTCCGGTTTGTAAAGGTAGGCGTTCCCGCGGTTGAGATACACCACACCCTCGCCCGGCGCTTTTCGTAGGGCGTCGGTGTAGGACTCAATCGCCCCTGCGATGTTGCCGGCGGCGTAATGAGTGTTGGCTTGGGCGACGAGCGCGACCGCCGCGGGATCGACTGTCGGAGGCCGCGTCGTAGCAGCGGTCTGCGGCGGCATCGGAACTGATGGTGGAAGCGTCTGCGTCGGCGTGGACTTCGGCGTGGTCTCTTCGGGAAGCGGAGTTTCCTGCGGAGGAGGCGTCGCTCGCGTCACGGCAGGCTCACTTGCGCCGGTGAAGCGGGCGAGTTGATCCTTCGCGACTTCGCCAGTCGCGTTTTCGATCTTCACCTTGATCGAATTGCCCTCCTTGCTCACGACAGTGCCATCGGCGACGGAGATTTCGTCATCGGCACCGGCAAGTTTGAAGAAGATATCGACCTTCGCCCCGACGACTGGTGTTCGGTCAGAGGTCTCAATCGTGGCAGTGCTTCCGCTCACTTCGCTGACTGTGCCGGTAATCTCGGCTGCCGAGCCGACGGAATGCATCGCCAGCGCGACGGCGACGACGAGAGGAAAATGAACCAGCGAATGCCACCCCATCGCTGCACGCGGCGAAGCCCTTCGTTCTTCCTTTAGAGTCATTGCCTGTCTGTGAGCGCGCCAACGACCGAGCCAGTTAGATCCGGCACCTGATTGCGTTCGAGATCACCCACCACCGCCGCCGCTATCCCACGGCCTGCATCGCGCACCGTGCCTTTAAGGTCGATCGCCCTCGACGAAGCCGGGAGAGCCAGAATCAGAAAAACAAGAGGCCAACTATTCCGCGGACTCTTATTGACTGACCTCACTGATTTATCTTTGTGCGCGGGAGCAGAGTTCAAGGTTTACGCTTTGTTTCCGCCCGCGTCGGCGTCGGGGTTGGAGTTTGTTTTTCCCGTTCCAGTTTTTCCTGGAATTCCCGGGCGGTTTTTGCCGAGTCGAGCACCTTTTTCATGTCCGGGTCCAGTGCCAGCACTGTTTCATGATCGGCGATCGCCGCGGACCGATCTTTCTTGTGAAAGAAACAATTTCCGCGCCCATAAAATGCCCACTTATTTTTCGGATTAAGTGCGATCGCCTTGGTGTAGGCCTCGATCGCGCCATCGTAGTCCGTGCGTTCAACGAGCTCATCCCCTTCCTTGACCAGCTCGTCAGCCGGGAAGACGACTTTCGTCGAATTGATCATGTCTTGCAGTTTCATGCTCGGATCCAGTTCCATCGCCTTTTCAAAATCGGCGCCTGCCGCGGGCCACTCTTTCTTAGAATAGAAACACAGCCCGCGATAATAAATTGCGCGCGCATTTTGGGGATTAAGCGCGAGCGCTTTCTCGAGCCCTTCCATCGCGCCCGCGTAATCACCGCGGTCATAGCGCTGGACGGCTGCATTAACCATGATCTCATCCGGCGCGGGGGGCGTCGGTGTTGGCGCCGCGGGTTTATTGGAACGCACAATCGGCGACGTGGCTTTGGAAAGAACCACCGTCTCCTTCGTGAATTCCTTGAGGGGCGGCGCCTCCGGTCCCTTCGCGAAGTCTAACTTCAGGCGGCCGTCGCTTTGGAGCTCGAAAATTCCGCGACCCGTTTGGCCTTTCAGGTCGCTCTCCTCAATGTCGAACAACTCGATGCCGTGAGGCTGGGTAGAGGGATCGATGCGGTACTTGGCCAGCGTCGACATGGCATATTGCGGACCTTCCACCACCCAGAGAAGAGTGCCGTCCTCTCTGAAGCCGAAGGAAAGCTTGCCGTCCTCCGCATTGCCTTCAGGAAAGTTGCCGACCCAATCGCCGACGATCGAGGAACCTGCGCCCTTCTTTTCCGGCGGAGGAACGATGGGCGATGTCGCTTTCGAAAAAACAACAGCCCCATCAGTGAAGCCTTGACTCGGTTTTTCCTGATGCCCGACCGAACAGTCGACCCTGAGATGTCCATCCGCTTGTAACTCGAAGACTCCGCTCATCGCGTCGCCCCGTTCTCCGGGTGGGTCGATTTCGAAAAGATCAATGCGATTGGGCTGGAGAATGAGATCGAGAAGATACTTCCCGCGCATCGTCTCGGTCACATCCTTTGCCTTAATGATCCACAGAAAAGTCCCGTCATCCTTGAAGCTGAAAGAATGATTGCCGTCTGGCCCCGGGCCGACCCAATCGCCGGTAACTGATGAAGTCGTTTCGACCGTCTCGGGAGGCGTTAACGTTGGAGAAGCCGACACGGTGGGCGTTTTTGGCGGGCTTCCCGGTCCCGGTTTGATTCGTGCGAGTTGATCCTTCTCGATCGTGCCGGTCGCGTTCACGACTTTGATTTTGGCAAGTTTCGCGTCGACCGCTGTGACCGTGCCGGTGGCCACGGAGATCTCTTCGTCAGCGCCCGGGATCTTGAAGAAGATTTCCACACTATCGCCAATAGCTGCCAGCCACGCCGCATCAGTCGCGACCGTGGCCGTATCCCCGCTGGCGTCACGCACGGTCCCGGTGATGGCGGTATCGCCACTTGGGTCGCGCACCGTGCCGGCTATCTCAGCGGCGTGTAATGAGCTCGCCGCCGCGAGTGCCAGAAAAACACCGACGATTCTTTTCATTGGAAAACGACGTTTATTTTTTACGGATCGGGCGGCACCGGCGCAGATTTCGCAGGAGAGCTCGAGTTTCCTTCGACCTTCAATTCCTGAAACCTGTCAAAATCGCGTTTCGCCAACTGCGCCTTCCCAGCCGCTTTATAACACTGCGAGCGATTCCAGTAAGCTTCCTTATATGTGGGATTCAGCACGATCGCCTGGCTGAAATCGTCAATCGCACGCTTTAATTGACGCAGTTCGGCCTGAACTGTTCCTCGACTGTAGTACGCGGAAGTATTTTTCGGGTCGAGCCGAAGGGCTTCTTCGTAATCTGCAATGGCCCGTTTCAACTGATGAAGATCGGCGTAAATATTTCCACGGATCAGGTAAGCCATCGAAATGGTTGGGTCCAGCCGGATGGCTTCGTTCAAGTCGGTCAACCCCCGCTTCGGCTGCTTCAGTACGTTATAACTACTGCCGCGGTTCGCGTAAGGCTTCGGATTGGTCGGATTAAGCTCGATCCACTTATTGTAGACAGCGATCGCGCCTTTGTAATCCCCGGCATCCATTTTCGCGAGTCCCTCCGCGGCATATCGAGCTGCTTCAGGTGGCGCGCCTGCCACAGGTGGCGATGGCGAATTCGTAGCAGCACCTATTCCATCCTGCTCCGGCGGAGATGAGAGAGAAGAGGACCGGGCCGTGAGCGGGGCGCGCGGTTGCGGGTTCTCCGAGGTGAACCGCACCAGTTGACCCTTCGCGACGTCGCCGGTGGCGTTCTCGATTTTCAATTCGATCGAATCATTCTCGACCCTAAGGATGCGTCCGCTGCCGACGGAAACCTCCGCATCGTCCACGACCTTGAAGAAGATTTCACCACTATCGCCAAGGGCCGGAAGGACCTCGCCCTCGATCAAAACTGAGGCGGTTTCTCCTGCTATGTCGCGCACCTCCCCCATGATTTCGGCGCCGTGCAATGAAGCTGCGAGCGCACGCGAAGCGAAAAAAACCAGGCACCAGTTTTTTAGCGAGCTCAAACTCTTGACTGGTTTTGCATCTCCGGGAATATGAGCGGTCCCCATCAATTGCATCAATAGCCTCGCTGCTTTCTAAACCAGGCGTCCCGAATAGCTTTCTTTTCCGCTGCCGTAAGGGCTCTTTTTTTCTTAGTCGTCGTCACAGCCTTTTTCTTGGTCTTGCCTTGTCCAAAAAAGGTCGATTCCGGATCGGTTGGTTTCGTAGCCGTTGTTGTCTCGGAGTCCGACGTCTCCTCAAGCTCAGTCGCGTCTGTCTTGGCCGAGCCGTAACGTTTCACCGACACCACCACCTGCTTGTCTGGCGGGAACATCGTGTTCTTAGACGGGTATTGAGAGATGATTGTGTAAGCTTTTTCCGGCGTCGGCGGCTTATCGCCGACTTCATCCGAAGTGATCGTCATGTTGCTAGGAAGACGTGCCGTTGCCTGCTCGAGCGTGAGGCCGCGCAAGTCCGGCACGTCTACGGTTCCGGCGGCCTTTTGGTAGACAATGATTTTTAACGGTGTGCCCTTCTTCGCTTTCTTGCCAGCTTCGGGTTCCTGGCGAGCAAACAATTGCGTGCTCCCCTCCGGCGGCGGATCTTTGGTCGCGACGAGCACAGGGACCAAACCCGCTTGTCGAGCCACGGCTTGCATTTCAGTCAAGCCGTCGAAACCCGCAAGATTGGGGACAGTGACATCATCCGCTGTGGCGGCTGTTGCCTTTGGATCGGCTGC
>JBKJRK010000372.1:0-3473 GCA_046593135.1 Tepidisphaeraceae bacterium
GCGCGTTCAGGCCAGTATGACCTTAGTCAGATCAATGGCTATGTCGCAGGCACCGCTGCCACGAGCATCGGCGTCGGTAAGAGCGTGCGCGCAAATGAATACGTAACTGTCGGCACCATCACCCCAAATGCTCCAATGATTGGCGAGCACGGTTTAAAAACCGTCACGTACGATGCAAGGACCAGCCCTCCCGTTGCCCCTGCGACTAATCCATACTGCTATCCCTACGACCTCTACGCCGCCCTGCGCCATCCCACGGCGTTGGGCGCGCCCAAGCAAAAAGACGGGTACATCTTGATCAGTGCAGGCGTCGATCGTGTTTACGGGACCAAAGATGACATCACCAACTTCGGCGGCTACTAACCCCCGCGCCCGCCTCGCGGTTCAGCCATCTGCCCCCGGCCGGCGGGCCTCGTCCCGCCGTGGTTTTTCCCTGGTCGAATTGCTCGTCGTGATTTCGATCATTGCCGTCCTCGCCGCCATCATCGCACCGGCGACAATGAAGGCCTGGCGACAAGCCAGCCGCACCGCCACTGCAAACGACCTCCAGGCGATCGGCGCGGCGCTCGAAGCCTTCAAGGCTGACACGGGGGACTATCCGCGCGTAACTGGCGCGTCTGCTGACCCGGAAAAGCTCGGATACGACGGCGCGATCACCCTATGCCAAGCGTTGCTTGGACCAGCCGACACTGATGATTTGGATGACGATGACGGCAATCTCGATCCTATTACCGTCGCGACCAACGAACGCAAAGACCTAGGCTTCCGCCTTCGCCCCGGCGGAAAAGTTTATGGACCGTACCTTCCGGCCGAAAGATTTCAGACTCGGAAAATCGTCACTGTTGCCACAGTCACCATTCCTGAAACAGAATCAACAACTGTTCTTCTCGACCGTGACGGCCAACCGATCCTCTATTTCCCCGCATCCCCGACCAAGCCGAATGTTCGTATTGCCGCCACAAGCCCTTATGTCGGACAGGCGGATACGTCCCGCTACGACGCGAATGACAACCTCGGCGCGACCGCCTCGCCGTTCGGCCCCTTCACGCGGAGTGCCGCCGATGCCGCGGCGGCTCTCGAACGCATCCGGCTCATCCTCCGCGATGACAATAAAAACGGCTACATCGACGGCACAGAAGAACCCGTCGACCTCCCCTTCGTTCTCTGGTCCGCCGGCCCCGACAGCGTCTATGGACCCAATGCGGACATGGCCGGCGACACCACAGTTCTCAACCGTGCCGACGCCGACAAGTGCGACGACGTCACGAACTTTCGGTAAGGTGCCATGCTCTCCTAAAATAGCACGCTGTTTAACACGGAGACCACGGAAAACACAGAGAAATAGCATCGAAAATTCATCTCTCCGTGTGTTCCGTGGGCTCCGTGTCGAGTCTTGTTAAGAGCTTTGAGCTGCTTGTGGGGGACTGGGGTGAACTGCCCGATTCCAAATTTCGACCTCAAACTTGAAATCTCACATCTCAAGCTCAACCCAAATTCGAAATCTCAAATCTCAAATCCTAAATCCCAAGTCCGGCTTCTCGCTCGTCGAGATGCTCGCCACCGTCGCCGCGCTGGTGATCGTGCTGGGGCTGATGGTCAGTCTCGCGCGATACGTCCGCAAGCAGGCGTCCGATCAACTCACCAAGCAGTTGCTCGTTCAACTCGACGGGCTCATGCGGCAGTACCAATCACGCTATCAAAGCGTCCCGCAAGTTCCGGCGTTTGTGCCGGGAATAGAGGGAGGGCAGGGAAATCAAACAAAGCCAGGCGCGCAGACGGAAACGAGGAAAGGGGGAAGGGAAGAAATTGAGAAGGCGGACATTGGCGTCCCTCCACCCATTCGTCCCGTTGCCCCGTCGCCTTTCAACCTTTCGGCAACCGATGAAGCCCTCCCGCCGGAATCTACCCTTCAGGAAAACGCCCGGCTCAACAACCGCGCGTTCGTCGCCGTGCTGCAAGTGGAGGCCCGGCGGTTTCCGACAGAGTTCAGCAGTATGCCGCAGGCGTTTTTCGAGGCAGGGGTGCTGCCCGACGCCTGGGGCACGCCGATCATCTTCATGCCCGCCCTTCACCCCGCCGTCGGCATGGCGATGAAGAACCGCCCTTTCTTCCTTTCCGCCGGCCCCGACCGCCGGTTCCGAACGCAGGAAGACAACCTGTACAGCTACGAGGAAACGGACGAAGGCGGAGTGGGAAATCCAGAATGATCAATCAAAGCAGAATACGGGGCGAAAGAAGTCGGCAAGAGCAAACGGGTTGTGCAGGACGTGGCGCGATGCGGATAAAAGAGAGGAGCCACGAATGACACGAATCAACAGGAGATAACCCATCTGCGGACTCCTTGTCGGGGCCGCGCCTACTGGGTTGGGGGAAGGTCAGAATTCGTGCAGATTCGTGTTCTTTTCGTGTCGATCCGTGTTCCATGGGGGTGAGGCGAGGTCGCTCTCGTCTTCAGAAATCCATACTTTTGGCTCAGCGGTCAGGGGATAGCGCGAATGATTTGAAAGGCCGGATCGCCGGCGATCTGGACTTGAGCGGCAGTGGTATTGACGAGTTCATTGATGACCGCGACGCCGTCGCCTTTGCCGGTCACTTTGCCCGTCAGGATTGAGCTCGTCGGGTCGGCTTTGTCGATGTAGACGCGTAGCGCGTCGCCGCGCGCAAGGACCTTGCCGCCGTTGGTTTTCCGGATTACCCACAGCCGCCCGCCGCCGTTAAGCGAGAGTGCGACGTTGTCGCCGTCGCGCTCGCCGTAGGTGACGCGGGCGGCGCGTTTGAAGGTAAATTGTTGAATCGAATCCCTACCCGGCTGTCCGTCCGCGTTGCCGTCGAGGAGGTTGCCGGCGACGTCGCGCACGCCTTGGCCGTCACGACCCAGGACGCGAATCGCCCGGAACCGGCGGGTGATGTTGAACGGGTCGCGCGCGGTCAAGGTGACTGTGAAAGTCGCCGGGTCGTACACTGCCGACTCAAACCGCACCAGCCCCCGGCGGCTTTGCCGGTCGGACGTGTCGATCTCAAACCGCTGCCGGCGGTCGGTCCGCGCGCCGACGCGGAAATTCTTCACGTCCTGTGCCGTCGCGGGATCGAGCGGTTCGTTGAACGTAAGGACGACTCCCTCGACGTTCCTCGGATCAGGGCCGATCAATTGTTCCTTAACCAGCATCGGCCCGGTGACGTCGGGGTCGACCGCAGCATTCATCGGCGGCGCTTCCAGCAACCCGGCCGCGCTGAGCAGCGACCGCTTCTCCAGCGACTCAACCCGCGCCCTTCGGTCCGCGGCGTGTGGAGAGCGTTTCCCAATCAAAAGTCGGCGTACCGTCTTGAGCATGAGCGGATGGTACCGACTGACCCGACGGGTGTCATTCCAATCGTACCCCGCATGCCTGTGAATGAGCTAATTTTAGAGCAAGTTCGTCACGACAGTAGCGAATAATACGGATCGTGATTAATCCTCGCGCGAGTTCAGGGCC
>JBKJRK010000503.1:0-3098 GCA_046593135.1 Tepidisphaeraceae bacterium
GGCTCCAAGAGCCGGGACTTGAAACTCGAGCTGTTCGTCACGCCCAACGAGTTGCGTGAGGCGAGAGAAATTTTCGCCCGCTGCGGGCTCGACCCCGAACTCCACCGCCCCGCCGGCGCCGGCGGTCCGCCGCTCGTCCTTCTTAACCCCGGCGCCGCCTTCGGCGCGGCCAAGTGCTGGAAGCCGGAGTATTTCGCGGAATTGGCCGACCGGCTCATCGACGAGCGTGGCGCGACGATCCTGCTCAGCGCCGCGCCGAAAGAACGGCCCATCGTCGACGCCATCAAGCGCCACATGCGCCACGCCCCGGTCGACCTCTCGAACAAGGGCACGACCCTCGGCAGCCTGAAGGAAATCGTCCGGCGGTGCGACCTCATGGTGACCAACGACACCGGCCCCCGCCACATCGCCGCGGCCATGGACGTGCCGGTCGTTACCGTCTTCGGCCCGACCCACCCCGAATGGACGGAGATTTACTACGCCAAGGAGCGGCAGGTGGCGGTGAAAGTGTTCTGCGGGCCTTGCCAGAAAAAAATCTGCCCGCTCGACCACCGCTGCATGACGCGCGTGACGCCGGGCATGGTTCATGCGACTTCGCTGGAACTGTTGCCGCAGGACCGGGCGAGCGCGGTAACGAGTTAGCCGATTTGGCAAACTCTTACGCTAACATCACGGTCCAAGGCCCCGACACGGCTGACGTTGTCGCGTTTCTCAATGCTCAACGCCAAATCGCGTACGTCTCGCCCGCACCCAAGCGTTGCACCGTAGTCTTCCATGAGGACTACGCGGCGCAGGAGCAGATCGCCAGTGAACTCTCGGCGCACTTCCAATGCCCGGCACTGCTCGCAATGGTGTTCCGCGGAACGATTCTTCTGTACCACCTCTACTTCAAGGGAAGTCAGATAGACGCGTACGTCTCGCAGCCGCACGAAGGGCTGGAGTTCGACGGGCCGACGCCGGCAGGCGACGCGGCAACGCTAAGCCGCGTGTTCGGAATGGAGAGACGGGAAGCGAGCGTCGAGCGGGTGCTTCGCCGCCCGACGAAGCCCGACACAGACTACGCGTTGGCCGTCAACCGCCACGGCGAATTGTTGCGCGCCCTGGGCCTCTCGCTGTTCGCGGCCGGGACGGGTTTTGCTGAGATCGAAACCGGCGAGCTGCCGCACGGGACGGGTTTTGAGTTGTCGGAATTGATCCGGACGGGGCCATAGCGGATTCATGTCACGGCAACTGGCGGAAAAACATTGAATGAACTCCAAGACGCCAAGACCGCCAAGGGTGAAAGAAGAGATTAGCCACAGATGGGGCACAGATGTACATAGATAAGAATTCTGATTTGAATTCATCGTTTTTTTTCATATGTGAAAATCTGTGCCCCATCTGTGACTAATAATTTTCTCCCGTATTCCCCTGGCACCTTGGCGTTCATCCGATGCTCCTTCAAATTCACGCCGCCGCGAGTAGACTTGTCGCATGATTTACCGCATTGACGTGCGTACGACGCCCCCGTCGGGTGGGGGTGAGGCCGCCGCGGACCCGGTGGGCGAGGCCGTGCGGCACCAGATTGCCGAATTCGGGCGCACGGTCGGGCGAGTGACCACCCGCCGGATTTTTCTGATCGACTCCGACGCGTCGGCCGCCGAGGTCGGCAAAATTGCCGCGACGCTGCTCGCAGACCCCGTCGTTGAACAGGCCGATCTCGTCGTCGAAGCCCCGAACGACAACGGCACGACGAGCCGGATCGAGATTCACCTCAAACCCGGCGTGATGGACCCCGTGGCGGCGTCGACGGAAATGGCGATCCGCGACATGGGCGTCGCGGTGCGCGAGGTGAGGACCGGCCGGGCGTACCTCATCGACGGGCAGGTCGCCCGCGCGGAGTTGGAGCACATCGCTTCCCGCATTCTCGCCAACGGCGTCATCGAATCCGTCCACTTCGACGCCTACGTCCCCCGCGAGTTCGCCCGCGGCCACGCGTACCACTTCAAGCTCGGCCACGTCCCGATCCGCGCGCTGTCCGAGGCCGAACTCCAGAAGCTCAGCCGGGAAGGCCACCTGTTCTTGTCACCGGCCGAGATGAAGGCGATCCAGGATTACTATCGCAAGCTAGAGCGCGAGCCGACCGACGTCGAGCTCGAGACGATCGCCCAGACCTGGAGCGAACACTGCGTCCACAAGACGCTGAAAAGCGCCGTCGACGTCGAAGTGAAAGACGCCGCCGGTAAGACAATCGGGACGCGCCATTACGACAATCTCATCAAGGAAACGATTTTCGACAGCACGATGGCGTTGATGGGCAAGCCGTCCTCGCTCAGTCCGCAGTCCTCAGTCCTCAGCATTGACTTCTGCCTTAGCGTCTTCAAAGACAACGCCGGCGTCATCGCCTTCGACGACGTGGACGCGGTGTGCTTCAAGGTCGAGACGCACAACCACCCCAGCGCCATCGAGCCCTACGGCGGCAGCGCGACCGGCGCCGGTGGAGTGATCCGCGACCTCCTCGGCACCGGACTCGGCGCGAAGCCGATCTGCAATACGGACGTGTTCTGCTTCGCCAACCCGGACTTCGACGCGAACGACCTCCCGCAAGGCGTGCTGCACCCGCGGCGCGTGATGCGCGGTGTGGTCGCGGGCGTGCGCGATTACGGCAACCGGATGGGCATCCCGACCGTCAACGGCGCGGTGTATTTCGACAACCGCTACGTCGGCAATCCCCTTGTTTTCTGCGGCTGCGTTGGGTTAATCCCCCGGAATAAAGTTGAGAAAGAATCCTGCCGGGGCGACGCGATCGTCGTCATGGGCGGGCGGACCGGCCGCGACGGGATTCACGGGGCGACGTTCAGTAGCGCCGAGCTGACCGACACGCACGCCGACGAGTTTTCCCACGCCGTGCAGATTGGCAACGCGATTACCGAGAAAAAAGTGGCCGACGTGATCCTCCAGGCCCGTGACCTCGGCCTGTTCACGGCCGTTACCGACTGCGGCGCGGGCGGGCTTTCCAGCGCGGTCGGGGAAATGGGCGAACAGATCGGGGCGACGGTGGACCTCGACGCGGTGCCACTGAAATACGCCCGGCTGCGGTACGACGAAATCTGGATCAG
>JBKJRK010000584.1:0-6326 GCA_046593135.1 Tepidisphaeraceae bacterium
GGCCTCGGACGCGAAAATGGATGCACCCGACGGCAACACCGTGTTTGAGATCGGGTCGGTTACCAAGGCGTTCACCGGCGTTTTGCTCGCCGACATGGTCACCCGCGGCGAAGTCGCGCCGGATGATCCGGTGCAGAAGTATTTGCCCGATGCCGTGAAGGTTCCAAAGGTCGGAGGCAAGCCGATCACGCTGGCGCATTTGTCATCCCACACGTCCGGCCTGCCGCGGATGCCGTCCAACTTCGCCCCCGCCGACCCGGTTAATCCTTACGCCGATTACACGGCCGAGCAGATGTACGCGTTTCTCAACGGCTGCAAGCCCGCGCGGGAGCCAGGGAAACGTTACGAGTACAGCAACCTGGGCGCGGGGCTGTTGGGTCATGTCCTGGCGCTTCGCGCGGGCAAGCGCTACGAAGACCTGCTGAACGAGCGAATCTTCCGGCCGGCGCGGATGGGCGACACACGCATCGTTCTCGACGACGCGTCCAAAGCGCGCCTCATCCACGGCCACGACGCCGACGGCGAGCCGGTCAAGGCCTGGGATTTTGCGGCCCTCGCCGCCGCCGGGGGGATTCGTTCGACGGCCAACGACATGCTGAAATTCGTCGCCGCCGGCATGGACCCCGACGGCCCGCTTGCGGCGGCGACGGCGCTCGCTCGGACGCCGCGCGCCCCGGCCATGCCTGACAACGAGATCGGCCTCGGCTGGCATCTGGGCCAGAAAAATACGATGGTCTGGCATAACGGCCAGACCGGCGGCTATCACGCATTTGTCGCGTTCGTCCCAGAAAAAGAGGTCGGCGTCGTCGTTCTCGCCAACACCGGAGCCGACGTCATCGACGCCCTCGGCAACCGGCTTCTAAGGCGCCTTCTCGACGAAGACGTCGAACCGATTGCGCATCGGAAGGTCGCGACCCTCGAGCCCGAGTTGCTCGACGCCGTTGTCGGGCGTTACGTTCTGACGCCGGTGTTCGCCCTCACCATCACGCGCGACGGCGACCGCCTGTTCTGCCAGGCGACGGACCAGCCGCGTGTGCGGATTTATCCCGAATCGGAGACGGAGTTCTTCTACAAAATGGTGGACGCGCAGATCAGTCTGAAGCTCAACAAGGCCGGCAAGGTGTACATGCTGACGCTGCACCAGAACGGCCTTGACCTCCCCAGCCTCCGCGCCGACGCCACGCCGGCGGAGGGCGACGAGGAGAAGACGCCCCCGACCCAGCCGCCGGTCGAAAGCCGTTAGGCCGGCACGTCGTTTCATCCCACCGAAAGCAAGGGGCTAGAACACGAAAAGGCGCACGGCGCTAAAGCTCGATCGTCTTGAACGTTTTCGCGCGATACCCGCTCCCGATGTTCACCGCGTGGATGTGCCCGACTTGCGCCTCTGAGGCGAAGTGGCTGTGACCACAAAAAAGCTCTCGAACGTTGGGAAATTCCAGGAGCAGTTCGCCGATGCGTGGGCTGCCGAGGAACGCTTTGGCGAAATCCCAACGGGCGCTGTGCGGCGGGGGGAGGAGTTCGGCGAACGGAAGGTGGTGCACCGCCGCGACCACGCCCGGCGCGGAAAGGAGCGATTCGAGCTGGCCGCGGAGGGCAGCCAGGACCTCATCGAGAAACCCCTCGTCCGATCGTCCGAGCCGGACGAACTTCGCGTCGTTCCACCGCGCGAACATCCGCCGGGCGGCGGGGGGAATGTCGTCCGAGGGCTCAAACAAGCTCGCAAACTCGCTCACCCGCCCCGCGGCCCCGGGGGAAATCTTGCGCTCGTAAAACCGGCGGGGGATGTTTAACTCCGGCGGAGCAAACGTGTAGTCGTACCAGCCGATGCTTCCGGCGAAGCCGACTTCGCCCGCGAGAAAGGGCTCGCTTTGGAGCCAGTGCCAGCCGAAGTCGCGGACCCGCCGCGGCAGAATGGAATGGAGAATCTCGTAACTGTCGCCGGCGGGTGACCAGAGTTCGTGATTGCCCGGAACGAAAAGTTTCGGCCCCGAAAATACGAACCGCGACAGGCACCGCTCCAGGCCGTCGCCGTCGGCGACGGCCGTGTCTCCGACTACGAGCAGGACGTCGCCGCCGGCATTATTCATCCGATCGATCAAGTCGTCGGCCATCGCCCGTGATTTCGGATGGTTGTAATGCAGATCAGCTGTGACGATCAGGCGCATCGAATAATTCTAAGCAAAAGAATGAGGGCAGAAAGCTGAAAAGGGCGTAGGCGTGCGCGTCCGCCGGGTTCTTTGATTTCCTTCCGCCTTCTGCCTTCATCGCTCTCCCTTTCCCGACTATAGTCGAGGTAACAAGAAGCGGACGAAGGATCGATGACCACGCCACTCGCGGTTGAAAACGTCACCAAGCATTTCCGCCAAGGCGACCGGTCGGTCGCGGCGTTGAACGGGGTCACGCTTCAGGTTCAGCAGGGCCAGTTTCTCGCGATCATGGGCGCCAGCGGCTCGGGCAAGAGCACGCTGCTTCACCTGATGGCCGCCCTCGCGGCCCCGGACGAGGGAAAGGTGTTGGTGAACGGGCTAGACCTCGCCGGCATGAACGACCACGCCCTCACGCTGTTTCGCCGGCGGAACATCGGGCTGGTCTTTCAGTCGTTCAACCTTATCCCGACGCTCACTGCCGAAGAAAACATCGCCCTCCCCCTCATGCTCGAAGGCAAGAACGGCCGGGAGGCGAAAGCCAAGGTGAACGACCTTCTTCAAAGCCTCGGCATCGCCCAGCGCCGCGGCCACCGCCCCGACGCCATGAGCGGCGGCGAGCAGCAGCGCGTGGCGATCGGCCGGGCGCTGGTGAGCGACCCCGCCGTCATCCTCGCCGACGAACCCACCGGCAACCTCGACTCCGCCAACAGCAAGAGCGTGTGCGAACTGCTCCGCGACCTGTCGGGCATCCACAACAAGACGATCGTGATGGTCACCCACGAGCCGACCGTCGCGGCTTACGCGCAGGAAGTCGCCGTGCTGAAGGACGGAAAACTGATCGAACGTTTTCCCACCGAAGGCAACGGCAACGGGGGGCAGATGCTGGCGGCGCGGTACCAGGAATGTCTTCGCTGAATGATGCGGCTGTCGTTTCGCTCCCTGTGAATTCTCGTTTTCCAGCGGTAGGTGTTTGCGCTGCAGTCGTTCTCGCTGCCCGGATGTATCAGAAGCTTGATTACACGCCGAACGAAATACCGAAGCGAACCAGTCGGGTCGCTGAGGACCGCCGGGCGCGTTACCCGTACAATCCCCTTGAATGGTTCTGCTCAAGCTCGCACTCTCCAACTTCTTCGCGCGCAAGGTCCGCGTCGCCCTCACGGTCTCGGCGATCGCGCTATCGGTGAGCCTGGTGGTTTCAGTGACCAGCGGGTACTCCTCGGTCGAGGCGGCGGTTTACAAGTATCTGACGCAGTACATGGGCTCGACGGACGTCGAGATCACGCGGAAGAACAACCCGGCGGTCGGAACGCCGGGCGGGATTTTGGAGGAGCTCCGCAAAGACCCGGACGTCTTAAAGGTCGACGGACGGTACGAGACCGGCGCGTTCGCTCGGGCGGAGGGCGTGCCAAAGCCGAAGGGCATCGCCTTGATCGGCGTCCGCCGGCCGGATGACCGCACGAGCGACTTTCTCCGCGTGCTCGCCGGCCAATGGTTTGACGTCTCATCCGGCAATGTTGCGGTCATCGACCAGGCGATGGCCGAAGCGTTGAAGCTCGAGGTGGGTGACGAGTTCACCATTCCTGTGTCGGGTGAAACCGCCGCGACCCGACCCGCCGGCGGCGCGACGACCGAGCCGGCCGAGGGCGCGGAAGCCGCCGCCTCGACGCAGCCCGCCGGCCTGAAGCTGAAAGTCGTCGGCATCGTTCACAAACCCGCGATCATCGCGGCGTACATGACCACCGTGTACGTGCCGATCGAAACGCTCCAGGCCTTTGCGGGCAAGCCCGGCAAGGTCAGCCGGATTCTCATCGACACAAAGCCCGATGCGGACCTCGACGCATTCGAGGCGCGGTGGAAGTCGAAGGTCGAGGCGGTCGATCCGAACCTCAAGCTCCGAACTTCCCGCGAGACCCGCCGGCAGATGGACAAGAACCTCCAGGGGGTCAGTGCCCTGAGCTATCTCGGCGGCACCGTCTCGATGCTGGCGGCGACGTTTATTGTATTTTCGGCGCTGTCGATGGGGGTAAGCGAACGGCAACGGACGCTGGCGATGCTCCGCGCGGTTGGCGCGTTTCGCGCGCAAGTAGGCTCGCTTGTCGTGATCGAGGGCCTTCTGCTGGCGGTCTTAGGCGTGCTTATCGGCGTGCCGCTGGGATGGCTGTGGGTGACGGCGCTCGCGTGGCTCTACAACGACATTTTCGCGGCCGGTGTGGTGGTGAACTGGGCCGGCGTATTGCTCGGTTCGGTCGGATCGATCCTCGCGGCGTTGGGGGCGAGCATCCTTCCCGCGTGGAGCGCCACCCGCGTAAGCCCGCTAGAGGCGATGTCGCCGAGTGCGGGTCCGACGCGCAACGGCCCGCCGTGGCTCGTCACGTTTTTCGGGCTGATCTTGATTGGCGTGGACCCGTTCCTCTTCTTCGGTCCGATCGAACGAATCGCCGCGGCGTTTGGCGCCGCCGAACCGGCGCAGGCGGC
The DNA here is from genome assembly GCA_046593135.1 of Tepidisphaeraceae bacterium. GTDB lineage: Bacteria > Planctomycetota > Phycisphaerae > Tepidisphaerales > Tepidisphaeraceae > JBKJRK01. Next base: position 4,623 of record JBKJRK010000584.1, read on the forward strand.
GCGCGAGGCCCGGTTTTTCCTTCATTTTGGCGTCGGGCTGCCGTGCTTGATGGTGGGGTGGTTTCTGGTGTCGCCGCTGTTCATTTGGGCCACGGAGAAACTGTTGGGTCCCGTCATCGCCGCGATGTTTGGCCTGCGATACGCGCTGTTGCGACAGCAGCTCACCACCGGCGTCTGGCGTGCCGCCGGGACGTGTTCGGCGCTGATGGTCGGGCTGTCGGTCCTGGTCGTCATGCAGATCAACGGGCAGACGATGCTCCGCGGCTGGAAGCTGCCCGACAAGTTCCCAGACATCTTCATCATGACCGGCGTGGCGTCGGGTTTGTCGTGGGAGCAGCAGGCGAAAATCGCCACGGTGCCGGGGATACGGCCGGGCGAGGTGATGCCGATCGGGATCGCGTCGCCGGAGTTCGGCAGCTCGCTGTTCGGGCTCGGGGTGGCGGCGATGATGCCGGACGCGACGATGTTCATCGCCGTCCCGCCGGCAAACGCGTTCAAGATGATGCAGCTCGAGTTCAAGGAGGGCACGCCGGAGGACGCCGCGGCCAAGCTCGCGCTGGGCGATCACGTCGTCGTCACCGACGAGTTTCGACAGATCAAAGGCCTTGGCCTCGGGAAGAAACTGCCGCTCAAAACGAACAAGGGTCTGAAGGAATTCACCATTGCCGGCGTCGTCTGGTCGCCGGGCATCGACGTGATGGTCAGCATGTTCGACATGGGCCGGCAGTTCGACCAGCGGACGGCGGCCAGCGTGTTCGGGTCGTTGGAAGACGGGCGGAAGTATTTCGGGATCGAGCAGATTTATTTGTTCGGCGCCAACCTCGAATGGAACGTCGAACGGGAAGAGATTCTCAAGCGCGTGCAGGAAAAGCTCGGCGCCCAAGGCATGCGCGCCGGCGACGTCCGCCACATCAAGGCGAGCATCCAGCAGGGTTTCCAACGGCTGCTGCTGCTGGTGAGCACCGTAGCCTTCGCGGCGATGGCCGTCTCTTCGCTCGGGGTCACGAACACGATCATGGCCGGCATCCGCAGTCGCCAGTGGCAGTTCGGCATTCTCCGCAGCATCGGCCTGACGCGCGGCCAGTTGCTCAGGCTCGTGCTCGCCGAAGCAGTGCTGATCGGCCTTGTGGGTTCGGCGCTGGGGTTGGCTGCCGGGTTCCTGATGGGCGTCGATGCCACGCAACTCTCGGCCGTCATGACCGGCTTTCGCCCGCCGATGTACATCCCCTGGCCGATCATCTGGGCCGGCGTTGGGATCGTGATGGCCATCTCGCTCCTGGCGAGCATCTGGCCGGCGGTGAACGTGGCCCGGAGCGAGCCGCTGTCGCTGCTTCAAGCCGGCCGGGCGTCGGCATGACGCGGTGACTGGAGTGTGGGGGCGCCGGAAAGTCTCAAACTGCAAAAACGCCAAAATCCAGCAGTCCTGTCCCGCCGACACCGGGCTCCGAAACCTTGGACACTTTGAAAGGCGCTTTGAACGTGCGTCCTGATGCCGCGCCGATTCGGTCGGCGACGAGGCCGAACATAATCCCGGCGCTGGACCCGACGCTGCAACTGCCGAGCGTCGCCTTGCCGACCACGCCGGCGGCAATCCGGCTCTTATCGAAAAACGCGGCCGCACCTTTGAGCGAAATCGTCTTGATCGTCGCACTCGGGTCGGCGAAGTCGTCGAGCGAGTCGGGAAGGGTGGCACGGCCGGGCACG
>JBKJRK010000036.1:0-8187 GCA_046593135.1 Tepidisphaeraceae bacterium
GGCGGCTTCCTTGGCGGCGCGACGAGCCGCCGATGTTGCCACCGCCACAAACATCACCTGATGCTTAGGGCCCGACCACGCCGGGCGTCGCAAGTAGGGATTGGACGTCGTGGATAACCGCGAGTGGCGTGATCCGGCATTCGCGTTTTGCTTGCTTTCGCCGTGTCGCGTACGTAGGCTTCCGCGACTTTTCTGGGAGATTTTCGCATGTTTGCCCTCGCCGAACGGATGAAGCTGGTTTCGGATTCGATCACCCTGGCCGTGAGCGCCAAGGCTAACGCCATGAAAAAGGCGGGCATCGACGTCGTCGGCTTCGGCGCGGGCGAACCCGATTTCGACACGCCGGCGTTTATCAAAGAGGCGGCCAAGGCGGCCCTGGACACGGGGCAGACGAAGTACACGCCGACCCCGTGCCTGCCCGAGCTACGGGCGGCGATCGCCGAGAAATTCAACCGCGAAAACAACCTCCCTTACAAGCCGGAACAGATCACCACCGGCGCCGGCGGCAAACACTGCCTCTACATGGCGTTCATGGCCCTGCTCAACCCCGGCGACGAGGTGCTCATCCCGTCGCCGTCCTGGGTCAGCTATCCCGAACAAGTGAAACTTGCCGGCGGGGTGCCGAAGATCATCCGCGGCGAAGAATCCAACGGCTTCAAGCTCACGCCCGAACAACTGGAAAAAGCGATCACGTCGAAGACGAAAGTTTTCCTGATCAACTCCCCCAGCAACCCCGCCGGCCACGCGTACACGCCGGCGGAGCTCGAGGCGCCGGCAGTTGTCGTGGCAAAGCACCCAAACGTCGTCGTTTTCTCTGACGAAATTTACGAGAAGCTCGTCTACGACGGCTTGAAATTCGTCAGCTTTGCGACGCTCCACCCCGCCCTGCTGGAGCGCACGCTGACATTCAACTGCCACTCCAAAAGCTTCGCGATGACCGGCTGGCGCATCGGCTACATCGGCGGCCCGCTCCACGCCATCAAGGCGATCAACACGCTGCAATCGCAAATGACCAGCCACATCACCAGTTTTGTGCAGATGCCCGCTGTCGCAGCTTTATCCGACCCGCGCGGCGCCGAAGCGATCGAGTCGATGCGTCAAGAGTTTGAGAAACGCGGCCGGCACATGCACGCCCGCCTCGCGACGCTGCCCAACGTGAAATGCGTGAAACCCCAAGGCGCGTTCTACTGCTTCCCCAACGTCAGCGCCTATTTTGGCAAGAAGACTGGAGAAATGAGCATTACCGACGCCGTGAGTTTCTCTGCGGCGCTGCTCGAACAAGCCCACGTCGCCGTCGTCCCGGGCAACGACAGCGGTTTTGAAACACACGTTCGCCTCAGTTTTGCGACGAGCATGGAGCAGATCGACAAGGGGATCGATCGGATCGAGGGATGGCTCAAGAAGCTGGAGTGAACCGAACCCGCACTCTCTCGAAGCGCTCTTCGCGAACCCCGGTGGTGCTTGCACCCCCGGCGTTCCGAAAGCACTTTCACAGAATTCTGTTGAACGCGCGATCAGCGCCGACTCGTCTTTCGTCCGTGAAACCCTGGCGCGACTGGTATCACTACATGAGCAACACGTACGGCACGTGGTTGCCCGGCGACCCCCGCGGATTTCGCACGGAAACCACAAGAGCCACATCCCCTACGACTACAAACAGCTACCTCCTAAGAAACTCTACAGCGCGCTCTACACCCCGTCACCCCTTCGACCGCGCCGCCATCGCCGGGCCGATCTCCGCCGGGCGGTCGGCGATGTAGTCGGCTTCCCAGAAAAGGATCTGCTTAGCGCCGAGCGATTTGGCGAGATTGAAGTCGCGCTCGAACTCGGCCACGTTGGCCGGCACCCAGGCGTAGGTCCACACGTCGAGTTTGCCCTCGGTTTCTTCCTTCAGGGCTTTGTACGCCATCTCCGGCGTGCCGCCGTCGCGGTAGTAGCCGGCGGCGAGGATCGAATCGACGAGGCCTTCCTTGGCCCAGGCGTTCACGTCGAGCAGCAGGCCTTTCAAGTTCCCGCCGACCTTGTCCATCGCGCCGCGGTAGTGCCAGGGGTGGCCGACCATCGCGGAGACGGGGATCGGACGTTTCTGGGCGGCGAGCATCTTCCGGGCGTCTCGCATGAACTGCGTTGAACCTTCGGAGCGAACCTTCGCCCAGGCTTCGTCGTCGGCGGCGACGTCGTGGGGGTCTTTGCCGTGGAGGGATTTGTAGCGTTCGATGTTCGGCGTTTCGTAGCCGTAGTTGGCGACGCCGGTCGCGGGATCGTTCTGTGGGTTGTCGCGGATGTCGCCGGTGCGGATCCAGTCGAGGAACAGGCCGTCGATGGCGTAGCCGTCGACGAGTTCCTTGAGCAACGCCAGCTTGTACGCGCGGACTTCTGGGAACGCGAAGCTGATTTGGGAGTGGTACGGCTTGCCGTCACGCCGCACCCAGCGGAACTCGGGGTGTTTCTTGCTGAATTCACTCGTCCAGCCCCAGCCGTGGTCTTCTTCGTTGACTGACAGCCACGCGTGGATCTGCAAACCGATCTCGTGCCCGTACTTCACGGCGGCGGCGAGGGAATCGAACGTCGAGTAGTCGATCGCCTTAAACTGTTCGAGAACTTGCTTGCTCCGCGCGGGGGTCAGGTCCGGCAGCAATGCCTTGACGGCAGCGCGGCCTTCCTCTGTCTGCGCGTCGAAGAGGTTATCCTTTGCGGTCTTCAGGCCCGGCTGCATCAGCTTGCTGGCGTAGGTCGCCTGCCCGGCGTCGGCGACACGCCAAAGCACGCGCGACCAACCCGCCGCTTTGCAGGCGCCGAGCATTTGTTTCACGCCCGCCTCGCCCCATTCGACGCCGGGCTTGAGCATCCAGTCGGAATGCGTCAACGGAGCACACAAGATCAGCTTGTCGTCCGCCGGCGCATCGGCAGCGCGCGAGAAGGACAGGAGGAGCGGCGTACACGCAGCCGAGCTGGCGGCTTGAATAAACTGGCGTCGGTTCATACTCCCATTATGCTGTTGCGCGGAGAATGTTGTACACAGGGGAGCCACAGAGACACCGAGGCACAGAGGCCAACTTGACTCCGGCGCCAATTTGGCCTCTGTGTCTCTGTGCCTCTGTGGCGCATTTTTGTTCGGAGCCAAGGTGACCCCAGCCGTCGAACAACTCGTGCGCGAAACGGTCGAATTGACCGGCGCCGAAGTGCCCGAAATCCTCGACGACGGCGCGCCCGTCCTCACCGACGACGCGCTGTCGCCGGCGAAAGACGAAGGCGGCTTTTACCTCGTCGGATTGATCGGCGGCAAGGAAGTCGGCAAGAGCGCGCTGGTAAACGCACTCGCCGGCCGGCCGATTACGGCGATCACCTCGCACGGGCCGGGGACGGAGATCGCAGTGGCGTACGCGCACGTCTCGCAAGAGCCGGCGCTGCGGGCGCTCCTCGAGCGCGAGGTGCCCGGCCGGCATCGCATCATCACACACGAAATCCCGACGCTCACGCGGCAGGTGCTGCTCGACTTGCCGGACATCGACAGCCACTGGCAATCCCACCCGCTCGTCACACGGGCCATGCTGCGGCACATGCTGTACCCGGTATGGATCGTAAGCATCGAGAAGTACGCCGACCGACAGCCGCAGGAAATGCTCAGAAAAGTGGCGGAGGGTAACGCGCCGGAGAATTTTGTCTTTTGCCTCAATAAGGTGGACCAGGTGGAGGCGGGGCCGAGGGCCGAGGGCCGAGGGCCAAGTGAAGAAATTCGAGATGATTACGCGCAGCGGCTGATGAAAACGCTAGGGCTGCCGGCCGTGCCGGAGGTATTTCTCATCAGCGCAATTCACCCCAGCCGGTACGAGTTTCCGCGGCTGAAGGAAATGCTTTCGCGGCAGAAAGCCGACGCTTCGGTTCGACAGTCCAAAGAGCTTGCCGTCCGCCGGCAGGATCGGACGCTGATGGCTTGGATCGACGGACAGGCCCTGCCGGAGCGCGCGACTCGGCTCGCCCGGCTTCAGCACGACGCGGAAGAATTAATTGCCGAGCGGCTGGGCATTCCGCTGCTGGAAGGTGTCGTCCCGCGGCTGCTCGACGACACGGGCAGCAAACTGGCGATGACGGATGAAATCCTGCGCGACCGCGTCGCGCGCTGGCCGCTGGTCAACCTCGTGCACACGCTGTTCACGCCGCTGATGTCAGTCTGGCGCGCGAACGTGAGCCCGACCGGCTCGCTCCGGCTTCAAGGTGCGGACGCGCTCGTGGAAACATACCTCCAGCAGGACGGCCGCCCGGTGTCGGCGTTGGTGCAGTCGGCGTTTGCCCAAATCCGCCAATCCCAGCCCGCCGTTGCGGCGTTGTATCGCACGAACCATTTGTGGGAAGACATGCCCGCCGACCAAGCCGCGGCGGACTTGCGTCGCCGGCTCGCGGCAACCGTCGAGCGGCAGCGCGAGACGGCGCGGCAGAAGCTGGCGGGCTCGGGCGGCGTGCCGGGCGCGCCGATCCGATGGCTGCTCACGATCGGCGCGCTGCTGTGGTTTCCAATCGTTCAGCCGATTCTCGAAGCGTTCCTCACCACCGGCATCGAAAACTCGCCGCGAAAACTCGCCGGGCTGATCGTCGGCATTTTGAGCGGCAGCGCGCTGCTGAAGAACGTGTCGTTCCTGGCGATGTGGTTCCTCGTGATCTGGCTCGCCCTGCGATGGAACACGCAGCGGCGTGTGAATCGACTGCTCGACAAGTGGAAGGCGGCCAATTATCCGGATCGCTCGCTCAACCTCACCGCCGAAACGCTCGAGTGGATGGCCGGGCTCGTCGAGCCGATTCGACGGAATCGGGAGCGGGTCGAGTCGGTCGTCCTGCGCGCGGGGCAATTCTCGACCGCGGGCCGTCACGATTGACGCTTGCGGACCATCGCGTTGACGATCGGCCCGAAGCCGGGGTCGGCGGCCACGGGTGGCGATTCACGGACGGGGGGCTCGGGAGACGACGGAGCGGGCGTCGTTTGATACGCGTATGCCGGAGCCTGCCCCATGAGCGCCGCGTAAGCCGATACGAGGGCGACGATCAGCAGCGGATGAAGTGGAACGCTGTAGCGGAGGCCGGCGTAGGTGAGGGCGTACACGACCGTCATGTAAACGACGAGCACGACGACCGGCAGGAACGGTATCCACCACTGCCGGCCCCGCGTGGCCAGCACGACGCCCGCCGCCAAGGCGACCCACGGGAGCTGCCGCGTGACCATCTGGTTCAGCGACCCGATTGTGCCGACGGTTCGCTCCTGGGCCGCCAGCTCGAACACGCGGAGATACGAGACGTCGGAGAAATAGTTGCCGAACCAGAAATACCAGGCCTTCTGCATGCAATACCACTGGTACACCATCGGTTGGCACGCGATGGCGGCAAACGCCCGGCGGTTGAAATACGACTCGCCCTCGAAGGTGAACGGGTCGTGACCGCCGTTGACGTCAGGGTTGAGGTCCTGCTTCCAGATATCAGTGAGCCGCGCGCCGGCATTTACGCGTTGATAGAACTCCGGGCTCCCCTGCCACAGGACGGCTGTCGAAAGGCTCACCGGAAGAAAGCGGCCGTGTAGCCGAAGGTTGTTGACCGTGAACGGCAGGATGACGAACGCCATAGCCGCGGCGTAGACGGCAGTCGCCTTGAGCTTGCGGCTCCATTCCCACTGTACAGGCCAGCCGAAAATGACAAAGAGCGGGAACATGACCGTGAGGGGCCGGATCACGGTCACGGCGCCCATGAACAGCCCCGCCGCGACGCAGCGTGCGAGGGTCGGCTGGCGTGCGGCGCGGACCCAGAAAAGAACCGCGCCGAGGAGCATGGGCGTGTACAGGATTTCGGAGTAAGCGAGGGGCACCTGCCTCAGCAGGCCGAAGTCGACCGCCGCCAGCGCCGCCGCCACGAGGGCCAGCCTTCGGCGTCGGATAAACTCGCGGGCGAGCAGGTATGTCAACGGGACGATTGCCGCACCGAGCACGGCTTGGAGGTACAGCAGCCCGGTCATCGAGTTGTCGCCCAGAATGACGAACGCCGCCGCCACAAAAAGTGGGTACCCGGGGGCGCGCGACGGATCGTTGAAGAATTCGCCTTCCAGCAGCGCTTCGGCTGGCGCCACGTACGACCCCTCATCGCCCCGGAATTTGAACGGCTTCGCGGCCCGCTCGTGCGCGACATTAAAGCGTAGGGACAGGCCCAATAACGTCAGAAAAATCAGGCAGAGTTTCACACAAAGGGCGTCGAGGCTTGAGTTACCCAACGGAGCTTCGGACGCATCCGGCTGCGAGTTGTCGCCGCGTAACCATAGTGCCATCCTCCGGGCATACGTCATGCTGTCCTATCGGCTAATTAGGGCGAATGCGCAAAGTGATCGGAATGATACGTCAACCTGTCGCTGCGACTGTGTTTTTTGCGACGAGATATGCGTGGGCGGCTCTAAGAAGGTCCTTTCCCGCTGGAAACGTCGCCCGCTTAACGGCGAGTTCAAAGGTAAGGAAATCAAAACCGACGTGTTCTTCGCTCAGAACGACGTCAGTTTTTGCGACTTCAGCCAAGAAAAAAACGACCGTTTTGCGGATCAAGCCGTGGCGGGCACTGCGAAAAAAATAAACGATCTCTTCGTGAAAATCAGGGACAGGCGTAATGTCCGTCAGGCCGGTTTCCTCGCGAAGCTCTCGCACGGCCGCTTCGAGATCGGACTCGCCGGCATCAACGTGCCCCTTGGCAAAATCCCAGTGCCGGCCATAGTTAAGCAGGAGAAATCGTACGTCGGCGGGGTCGCCTTTCCGGCGATGAAAAATCAGGAAACCTGCGGATCGTTCCTGATGTGCCATAGCCAGCTTCTTAACGACCGCACCGGGGTGCCGCAAGCCACCGGGGCGTCGGCATGAAAATGCCGGCCGCAACGCGTGCAAGGAGAACGCGCTACGGCCGGCAAAACTGCGAAGCAAATCTATGCCGCGGTGCGCTTCAGTTTTGGACAATCCCAACGATCGCGAAGATCACCGCGAGTACCAGGAACACGAATAACAGCGTACGGCCAATGCCGGCACTCATACCAGCCACGCCCTTGGCACCCATCGCGTAAGCAATAAGGGCGATGATGAGAAACAGAACGCCGAGTCCGAGTAATCCACCTGGCATGACAATCTCCTTGTTGCACGTTAGACCGGTTCGGCAGCACCACGCTGCTCGACCTTCGCCACGCGGGCGGCCGGTCTTGGTTACGTTAAGAGAGATTATGCAAGGGGTGTGCCAGGGAATGCGGAGGAGACCAGGAAGATAAGGAGAGTGGAAGACAAGTAGAAAATGATAAGGATCACCGCTGCGTGTCCTTGTCCCCCGGTCTCCTTGTCTCCCGGTCTCCGTGTCTCCTTGTCTCTTATCCCAGTCTCCTCCGCCCCTTCACCTCTGCACCGTTGGCCACACCGCGACCGTACAGAGACGGTGCCCGATGCGCTCCACAATGGGGATGCTGCGGACGTGGCGGAAGCCGGCGAGAACTTCCTTGCGAGTGAGCACGTCCTCGAACAGTTCCAGATCCTTTTCGAGAATCGCTTGCGACTCATTAAACACGACCAAAACCAGGCCGGCGTGACGGATAAGCGGCTCGGCTTCCATCTTGCGAAGGTCTTCGACCACTGCCTGTCGCCATTGCCCGCCGTAGCCGGCGTGGCGGACGTTTCCCTCGCGGAACTGATAGGCGACTTTCACTTCCAGCCACAGCGCGTCCGTCGGCTCGCACACCTTCACCGGATCAAACAACGACGGCGGCGACGAATCCAGTCGGAGCGGCAGCCCCTTCGGCGACAGCACCAGATCGCACCGCGCCCGGTGCGTCAGCTTCTTCCCTCGCGTGGAAGGATAATGCGCTTCGCGGACCACGCAGTACGCCGGCTCCAGACGTTCGGCGAGCAGCGCCTGCAACCCGCGCTCGTCGAGACGATCCAGTCCGTACACCGCTTGTTCGGTCCGCAACGCGTCCTCCGCGCCCGCAATCACGTCGCGAAGCCGGTCGGCAAGCGAGGAAAAGTCCCACATGAGAGGAAATGCTGAATTGATGATGCAGAATAAAGGCCCGAGTCTCGCGGTTTTCCACTGACCACTGACCACTGACTACTTCCCTCTTACATCCCAAATACCGCGGCGGTTCCGTGGGCGGCGACGTAACCGACGAGCACGCCGGCGACGACGTCGCTG
>JBKJRK010000381.1:0-8281 GCA_046593135.1 Tepidisphaeraceae bacterium
GTTCAGGCGGCCGACGAGGAAAAACGTGAGCACGGCGAACGCCGCGTAAGTCAGGTGCTTCGTGCCGCGCTGCGACCACTGCCACACGGTGTCGCCGTGCTTTTCAACCGACAGCACGTCGTCGTCTGCAAACTGTCGCACCCGCCCGGTCCGCTCGGCAACTTCGTAACCGTCGGCGGTCTTCTTCACGGTGCCGTCAACCGTGTAATCAAACGGCTGGTCCGTGTCAGGCTGGCCCTTCACGTGAACGGCATCCCGCGGCGCGTCCACCACCGACGACGCCGATTGCACCATGACAACGCCCAGGCAGAGCAGGGCCATCACGCAGAGCGCAAGAATGTCGCAGTGCCGCATGCGGTAGATCGAAGCATCCATCAGACCAGTTATCGGACGTCAGGGACGACGGGCATGAGGCGCGTTTCCTCAAAGCTGGTCACGGGCGCCGAAGTTGTCAACACGGCACGAGCGCGATAAGCATTCGGAAATGGATTTGAACACGCATCGCCCCAAGCTTGCCGCCGCCGGCCAGGAACATGTTCTAGCCTTCGTCGACAAAGTTGATGACGCAGGTCGTAAAAAGTTGCTGGCACAGATTGAGGCGCTGGACTTGGCGCTGGTTCAGAAGCTGACTGACGAATACGTTCGCAACAAGCCGCCTCTCGTGCTGCCGACGGATATTCAGCCGGTGGAAGTGTACCCGCGCACGGCCGGGGCGGGTCAGGAGAAGTTGTACGCCGACGCGAAGGCGCGAGGTATTCAACTGTTGAAAGAAGGGAAGGTCGCGGCGTTCCTGGTGGCGGGGGGGCAGGGAACCCGGCTCGGGTACGACGGGCCGAAAGGTGAGTACCCCGTGACGCCGGTGAAGAGCAAGCCGCTGTTTCAGGTGTTCGCGGAGCAGTTGCTGGCGCATTCGCGTGATTCGGGCAAGTCGGTGCCGTGGTACGTCATGACCAGCGACGCCAACGACGCGGCCACGCGGGTGTTCTTCAAGAAGAATGCATACTTCGGTTATCCGCCGGCGGAAATTTTCTTCTTTCAACAAGGCATGATGCCCGCGTTCGCGTTCGACGGCCTGATGCTGCTCGGCGATCGCGATTCCCTGGCCCTTAGCCCCGACGGCCACGGCGGGTCGCTGCGCGCGCTGAAGCGCAGCGGCGCACTTGACGACATGAAACGGCGGGGCGTCGAGCACCTGTCCTACTTCCAGGTCGACAATCCCCTCGTCCACACCCTCGATCCGGTGTTTCTCGGCCTGCACGACGTCACCGGCAGCGAGATGAGCAGCAAGACCGTTCCCAAGGCCGAGGCTCTGGAGAAAGTCGGCAACTTTGTCTTCGCCGACGGCGTCGTGCAGGTCATCGAATACAGCGACCTGCCCGAACACCTCGCCCGCCAAACCAACGCCGCAGGCGGCCTTGCGTTTAACGCGGGCTCGATCGCGATTCACGCACTCCGCGTCAGTTTCATCGAGCGGCTCAACGCCGGCGGGTCCCTGCAACTGCCGTGGCACCGGGCGGAGAAGAAGGTGCCGTTCGTGAATGACGCTGGCGAGCCCGTAAAGCCCGAGAAGCCGAACGCGGTGAAACTCGAGCAGTTCGTGTTCGACGCGATCCCGCTGGCGAAGAACGCGATCGTGTACGCGACCGACCGCGCCGAAGAATTCAGCCCCGTGAAGAACGCCGAGGGCGTCGATTCGCCCGCGACCTGCCGGCGCGACCAGATCCGCCGGGCGGCCCGTTGGCTGAAGTCCGCCGGGATCAACGTCCCCACTAAAAACGGCGAGCCGGACGCCGTGCTGGAGATTGATCCGTTGTACGCAACGAGCGAGGAGCAACTTGCCCAGAGCGGGTTGAAATTGAAGGTGAAGAACGGCGCGGTGATCTATGTCGGAAGCAACGGGGTAGAGGGGAACGTTTAAGGAAGAAGGTCGAGGACCGCGATCGGGCCAATGTCGACGCCCTTGATGGTCAGCGCAAGCGTCTCATGGAGGGAGTAGGCGCGACTTATTCGATGTCGTTTTCCGTCAGGATGCGGTGGCCGATCATCTCGTGGTATTGAGCAACGGTGAGGCGCCAGAGGAGAGCGATCAATGTCATGAGATCCTCAAATGATGACAGGCGAATCATAGTGATTTTCGGACGGCCGGGCTACATTTTTCATCGAGTCGATCAATTTCAAAGAATCGCAACCCTCGCGCTCGATAACCGTAGAAGGCGTTTCCATTTCCCGTTGATTCGGGGTGGCCCCTCGGTTATACCGCTGGTCGTCGCGCGGCACGGATGTCGGCGACCCGACGACGGGGTTGGTTCTTGCCGAGACGCCGACTCGGGCGAACCGGGAAAAAGGATATTTCCCCCATGCTCCTGCACGACCTTCTCAAGCAGTTTGATCCGAAACTCTCCCTGGCTGGCATTTCCAACCCAGAAATCAAAGGCGTTCGCGAAGACTCGCGACAGATACGTCCCGGCGAGCTGTTTGTCGCCCGCGCGGGCACGCAGGCCGACGGACAGCAATTCGCCCAGGACGCCGTCGCACGCGGCGCCGTCGCCATTGTTTCCGGTGGCCCGGCGGAAGAAGGCGGAACGCCCGTCATTGTGGTCAACGACCCGGCCTCGGCCGCGTCGATCCTCGGCAACCTGTTTCACGGCAACCCGGGTCGGCAGCTCAAAGTGCTGGCGGTCACGGGGACCAACGGCAAGACCACCACGACCTATCTCATTCGGCACCTCCTGGCGAAATTGAACCGGCGGTGTGGCATGGTGGGGACGGTCGAGATCGACGACGGCAAGAGCGTCCGCGAGGCGAAGATGACGACGCCGGGCGCGTGTGAAGTCGCCGAGCTCCTCGCGACGATGCGCGACCACGGGTGTCGGGCGTGCGCGATCGAAACGAGCAGCCACGCCCTCGACCAGGGCCGCGTGGCCGGCGTGCCGTTTGCGGGGGCGGCGTTCACCAACCTCACCGGTGATCATCTTGACTATCACAAGACAATGGACGCCTACGCCGACGCCAAGGCCCGGCTGTTCGCGACCTTGGATCCGTCGGCGGTCGCGGTGGTCAACAGCGACGACGAATTCGCCGGCCGAATGGTGCGCGACACGCACGCGCGCGTCATCCGATTCGGTTTCGGCGAGACGGCCGACTACCGCGCCCGGGATTGGGCGGTGACGAGCCAGGGTAGCAGCTTCATCCTGCACACGCCGGACGGCCGGGCCGAAGTTCACATGGGGCTCATCGGCAAACACAACATCGAAAATGCCCTCGCGGCGGCGGCGCTGGCGGGGGAAACGTTCGGGCTGTCGGTGAACCAGATCGCCCAGGGCCTGCGCGACGCTCACGGCGCGCCTGGGCGGTTGCAAGCGGTGCGGCTCGGGCAGCCGTTCGCCGTGCTGGTCGACTACGCCCACACGGACGACGCGCTGGAAAACGTCCTCTCGGCGCTACGGCCCCTGGCGCGGCGGAAGCTCCGGGTCGTCTTCGGGTGTGGCGGCGACCGTGACCGCACCAAGCGGCCGCGCATGGCCCGCACCGCCGAAAAGCTCGCCGACGCGCTTTACGTCACCAGCGACAACCCGCGCACTGAAGAACCGCAGGCGATTCTCGATGAAATTGTCGGAGGGTTGAGCCAAGCGGGTCGTGCGAAGGCGGTCGTCGAACTCGACCGGCGTTCGGCCATCCAGCAGGCCGTCGGCGACGCTGAAGAAGGCGACGTCGTTCTGATCGCCGGGAAAGGCCACGAGAATTACCAGATTCTCGGCCGGGAAAAACACCACTTCGACGACGTCGAGGAAGCAACGGCAGCCATACATGCGAAGACGTTCGCGACTTGATTTGTGGGGCAGGCATTCCTGCCTGCCTCGACGCGCAGCGTCGATTGGCGCACAGGCCGCTGCTGAGCAGCGGGGCAGGCAGGAATGCCAGCCCCACCAAGGCAGGTATTGATGAAACCGCTCACCCTCCAGCAGATTCGGCAGGCCGTCGGGGGCAAGTTCCTGTCCACTGTTCCGCTGGATGCTCCGCCGATCACGGCGGTCTGCACCAACAGCAAGCAGATGCAGAAGTCGTCGCTGTTCGTTGCGCTCAAGGGCGAACGTTTCAACGCGCACGACTTCCTCCCCGACGCCGCGGCCGGTGGGGCTATCGCCGCGCTGGTCGAGCAGATCCCGGCCAATCCGTTACCGAACGTGCATCTCGTCCAGGTTCCCGACACGCGCGTCGCGCTCGGCAAACTGGCGGGCTTTGTCCGCCAGCAGCTCAAGGCCAAGGTGATCGCCGTCGCCGGCAGCAACGGCAAGACCAGCACGAAACACCTGATCGACGCCGCCCTGCGCGGCAAGCTGCGCGGGTCAATCTCCCCCAAAAGCTTCAACAACGACATCGGCGTCCCCCTGACGATTTTTCCGGCGAACCCGCTCGACGATTACCTCGTGCTCGAGATCGGCACGAACCACCCCGGTGAACTCCGCGTGCTGGCCAAGATGGCGCGACCGGACGTCGCGGTCATCACCAACTGCGGCGCCGAGCACCTTGAAGGCCTCGGCGACCTCGCCGGCGTCCGGAAGGAAAACGCGAGCATCATCGAAGGGCTCGACCCCAAAGGCCTGCTCATCGTCAACGGCGACGACCCGGAACTGGTCGCCGCGGTCAAGGATTTCCGCGGCCAAACGCTGACGTTCGGTTTCAACAAGACCAACGACTTGTTCGCCACCGACGTCCGCTGCGACGAGGCCGGCGTGCGGTTCCTGCTCAACGGGCGCAAGACCAATGAAGTCTTCGTCCCGCTCCTGGGCCGCCACACCGCTTCCAACGCGCTGGCCGCGATCGCGGTCGCTCGCAAGCTGCGCGTTTCGGAAGAAAACATCACCGAAAGCCTTGCCCGCTCCGACGGCGCCGAGATGCGCCTTCAGCTTCACAAGGCCAACGGCCTGCTCATTCTAAATGACGCCTACAACGCCAACCCCAACTCGATGAGCGCCGCGCTCGACACGGCTGTGGCCCTGCCGCACGACGGCCGGCGGGTGGCGATTCTTGGGGACATGCGTGAACTGGGCCCGTCGAGCGAGCAGTACCACCGCGAGATCGGGCAAGCCGCCGGCCGGTGCGGATTCGGGCTGCTGGTGTGCGTCGGCCAAGACGCCCGCTGGATTGCCGACGCCGCCGAGGCGGCTGGAATGCCGCGCGACTCCGTCGTCCGTTTCCCCGACTCGGCTACCGCCGCCGAGCACGTTCGCTCGCTCGTGCGCGCGGGCGACCTGATTCTCGTCAAAGCCTCCCGAGGCATCAAACTCGAAGCCGTCGCCAACGCCCTCGCCGCGGAAACCCGCCCGCCGATGGAGCGAAAGGTGGCATCGTGAGGAGCAGAGTAGCCAGCATCCAGTAGTCAGTAGAATTACGCCGGCTGCCTTTTCCTTACTGACTACTGACTACTGACTACTTTCTCCCATGCTTTTCCTCCTCATCAAGCACAACCGCGAATGGCTCGAATCACACGGGCTGGGGTTCCTGCGCGTCTTTACGTTTCCGACGTTCCAGTCCGTCGCCGCCGTCCTTGCAAGTTTTTTGATCTGCATGGCGCTGAGCCCGCGCGTGATCGAATGGCTCCGGCGGAAGAAGATCGGCGATAATCCGAACTTCGGTCAGGCGCAACTCGACGAGGTGATGGCCGGCAAGAAGGGGACGCCGACGATGGGCGGGCTGCTCATCATCGCCGCCATCGCGACGGCGGTGCTGTTGCTGGCGGACCTGTCGAGCTTTTACGTGAAGATGGGACTGTTGTGCCTCGTCTGGCTCGGCGGGGTGGGGGCGGTCGACGACTGGCTCAAGCTCAC
The DNA here is from genome assembly GCA_046593135.1 of Tepidisphaeraceae bacterium. GTDB lineage: Bacteria > Planctomycetota > Phycisphaerae > Tepidisphaerales > Tepidisphaeraceae > JBKJRK01. Next base: position 5,829 of record JBKJRK010000381.1, read on the forward strand.
CGCCGCGCATCGAACGGGTAGCCGGCAGGGACTGACGAGCCTTGAGAAGCTGCTGTTCCAGATCGGGCTCGGCGTGCTCCTGTCGGTCTTCACGTACTACTACGGGCGCGACATCGACGTCGCGCGAACGCTGTACGTCCCGTTCTTCAAGGAATTCAAGCCGCTCCTGAACTTTCCGCTGTTCGTGGCGATGGGCACGATCGTGATCGTCGGTTCGAGCAACGCCGTCAATCTCACCGACGGCTTGGACGGCTTGGCCGCCGGCTGCATGGCGATCGTCAGCTTCGCGTTTCTCGTGCTGGCGCTGATCGTCGGCGACGTGGGTCAGGCGACGTACCTTTATCTCCCCGTTCTCCCGCAAGGCGCGCAGATGGCCGTCGTCGCCGGCGCGATGCTAGGGGCGTGCCTCGGCTTCCTATGGTTCAACTGCAACCCGGCCCGCGTGTTCATGGGCGACACCGGCTCCCTGGCGCTGGGCGGTTTGATCGGATACGTTTCGATCGTCATCCGGCAGGAACTCGTGCTCTTCATCGTCGGCGGGATTTTCGTCGCCGAAGCGTTAAGCGTGATTTTGCAGGTGGGATACTTCAAATACACCAAACGCCGCTTCGGCGAAGGCCGGCGGATCTTCCTCATGTCGCCGCTGCACCACCACTTCCAGCGCAAGGGTTGGACGGAAACACAGGTTGTTGTCCGATTCTGGCTCATCGGCGCGATGCTCGCCGCGATGGCGCTGGCGACCATCAAGTTGCGTTAACTGTGGGTCTGGCTCGCTTCGTCCACCCGCATAGCCCCAACGTCAACAACAAACCCAAGGCCGTGCCGGGCTCCGGAACGGCGTAGGTGATCTCCAGTGCCGGCCGATCCGCCAGGGTCCCCTCGGACGAGACAAACTGAAAGCCGTCGCCGCCGGTCGGCAGGATGGCCCAACCGAAATTAGAGGTGGTGCCGTCGAGCCAAGCCTGGAGCGTATCTGTCACGTCAAAGATGGCGGCTGAATCGGTTTGCGGCGCGTCGAGGAGGAACTCGAAGTTCGACTCGGCGTCGGTTCCCGGTTGGATGCCATTTATCAACGTGGACCAGGAATCGGATTCAGACCACACTTGGCGCATGCGATACAACTGCATCGAATTTGCTGACGCGTTAACCGTCTTAAGGATCAATTTGGCGGACAAGATCGTCGCCCCCGCCGGCACGTTGACGGCGAGGTTGTCGAAGCGGACTAGCGCCTGCGCGTCGGATTGGTTGGCGTCGTCAAGGTTGCCGTCGACAATCAGCGGCGACGTGCCGCCATTGGCGGAGTTCACGTTTGCGGCATCCCCCCGCACGTAGGTGTCGTGTGCGCTGGAGTACCCATTTGCTCCCTGCTTCAGCGTCACGATCGTTCCACTCGCCTGCCCCGCAAATGCGCCATGGACGGGCTGAACTTTGGCGCCCATGCCTGAATGAGACGTGCCATAGACGTCTTCCACGGTGCGAAGCAGGTTGTGCAGGGTGTAAGTCGAATTGACCGTTGTTCCGTCGCGAAGGTTGGCACCGTAGAAGATAGTCGGGACGTGATTGTTGCTGCTGTGATCATCTTCGTCGTAGGTGACGATCAACAGCGAATTGTTCGCCTTGGCCCAGTTGGCGTAGGCGGCGATGTTATTCTGGAGCCAGGTATCGCCCTGCGCGATAGTGCCGTCATGCATGTCGTGCTGTTCGTCGGGCACGACGATGCTTAACGTTGGAAGCGTGCTGAAATTTGCAGGGAAATCGGTGAACGGGCGGTTGGTCGTCGACGGCAGTTGGTTGGTCCCGCCGCCTTGCCAGTTGACCCACGGATTGTGTTTGCGAACGTACTGGTTCTGGCCGGCCATGGTGGAGAAACTGTCCCCCGTGAAACCGACGGAGGGCAGCGAATCGGAATATCCGGTGAACGTTTTGCCCGCCGTGAGGAGGGCCGCCCCGAGGTTGGGCGTGGAGAACGGGACGCCCGCGGCCGTGGTATTCGACGTCACGCCTTGGAACGACCCGGAGAAAAGCTCCAAGTAGTTGGGCTGGCTGGGCCGCAGCAGCCCGTACACATTGGTAAAGTTTACCCCCGCCGTTGCCAGAGAATTGATGTACGGCGCGTCAGGGTTGCCGATGATGTTCGAGTACGGCCTGTTTTCCTCAACAACAATGACGACATGATCGTACGCCGGCGGCAACGGAGCCTGTGCCGAGGCAAATGCGCATGACAGAATCGACAAGGCCGGAAGACCGGCCGGGACAATACGCCGCATCAATTTCTCTCCTCGCCGTCGAAATCGGGTGGGTCTACTGGGTCATATTGTAACGTCGTTTCACTAGCGCCGGCAACAACCATTTCGCCGGCGCGTGAAAAAGCCGCTCGCCAATGCGGAGAACGGCTTAATGGGCAGAGCCGGGATCGAACCGGCGACACATGGATTTTCAGTCCATTGCTCTAC
>JBKJRK010000462.1:0-10183 GCA_046593135.1 Tepidisphaeraceae bacterium
GATGCCCATGCCACGAGGTTGCCGCCGAATGGGTCACGCACCCCCGGCCGGCTACGCCGCTTCCGGCGGCTTTTCCGCGGCGGGACGGCGGGGTTCGCCGAACTCCTTTTCTTCGTCGGGCGTCAAAGGCGCTGGGGGCTCGACGGGTTGGATGAGGAGTTCGACGACATTGGTCGGACAGACTTCGACGCATTCGCCGTCGAGGTCGCATTTGTTGAGGTTACGCAAATCGACCATCGCCTTGCCGTCGATCATGCGGAGCACGCCTTTGTCGCAGTGGGCGACGCAGACGTCGCAGCCGATGCAGTCGCGGGTGTCGATAGAGAGCGAAATCCGCGCCCCGCCCCCGTTGTGGCCGCAGGCGCCGCTGCCTTCGCGGAAGAACTGGCCGGTGGGGCTGAGCGTTTCGCGGGATTCTTCGGGCTCGAAGATGGCGTCGAGCCGGTCGAACTGGGCCTGGCTCTTCACCTCGACCGTGCCGCCGCGGCGGCGCATCCGAAAGACCGGCTGGTTGCACGTCACGCAAAGCTGAAGCTCTTCCAGCTTTTCCAGATACTTGATGGCGGTGCTGACGACGGTGGCGTGGGACCAGGTGAGCGGACTTACGCTGAGCGGCGCGTTGGTGTACGGGTTGACCTGCTCGGCCAACACGCCGCTCTCCAGCGCATGGGCCGCCGTCCATTCAAAAATGGGCAGGGCGAGCTTGAGGTCCTCGGCGGTCTTGGCCCGGCTGATGTAGTAGTCCGCGAGCCACAGCGTGCAGATGAACCAGGGGTTGCCCGGCACGTCGACGATGTTGTTGCTGATACGGTGGTAGTAGTCGTTCTCGTACCGCGCGACCCCGCCGACGCGGGTCTTGACCCACAGTTTTTGCTCGACGGCTTTCATCGTCGAAGCGACGCGGGGGTCGTCGGCCTCGAAGAGGTGGAATTTGAAGATCGCGTAAAGCGACGCGTCGATCGTTTCATCGACCTCGTACACGTCGGCGCAGTCGGCGTCGAACATCAGCGGGTGCTTTTCTTCGTACGTCGCGTTGTCCGGCGGCTTGGGCGTGTCGCGCGGGACGAGCCGTCGGACGAAACGGTTCAGCTTCTCGCTGAACAGGTACTTCGCCGCGCCGGCCTTCATCTCGTCGGCGGCCTTCCCGTACTCGGCGGCGCGCTCGCGGTCGCCGAACGCGACGGCGAAGTTGTGGGCGGCCTTGAGCCCGCCGTAGACGGTGGCGACGGTGAAGGCGTGCACGCCCCACCGCTCTTCCCACAAGTCGTAGCTCGGCAGCGGCAGACCCGTCCGCTGGTCGCGATAGCGCACCATGAAGTCGGCGGCCTTCTGGACGATGTCGACCCAGAGCGGGCGGATGAATTCGATGTCGCGGTAGCGGTAGTAATGACGCCACAGCGCCCAGACGACCAGGGCGGTCTCGTCTTCCTGGATGGGCATCGCGCGGTTGCCCTTGAGCACCCACGGGTGCCACGAGCTGGCGGGCGAGCCGTCGGGGTTGTACTTGTGATAAAAGTAGCCCTCTTCCGTCAGCACATTTGAGCAGAACGTATAAAACCAGCGCGCGATGTCCGGGAAGCCGGCCATGTCGAGCGAATTGGCGACGAGCGCGCCGTCGCGCGGTCACATGTAGGAGTACGTGTCGCGCGCAAACTGCATGATGTCGCTGTCGTTGGCGGCGATGATGGCGCCGCCGTTGTCGATCTGGGTGCGGAGCACGAGCAGCGAGCGTTTAAAGAGGTCGACGACGTCGTTGGGCAGGTTGCCGAAGTTGATGTTGGTCCCGCCGACCCACAGCCGCCAGTAGGCGGTGGTGCGGTCGATGACGCCTTGCGGGGAATGCTTGACGGTCCAGCGGTGGAGCTCGATCAGCTCCTCGCGGCTCTCGGCCGCGATCATGACCATGTAGACGGTCCGCTCGCCGTCGGGGGCGAGCTGGACGTGGTGGGCGATGGTCGAATCGACGGCGCCTTGGGCGATGGGATTGCCCTGGAGGTGTCCGTCTTCCGCGTCGCGCCACGTGCCTTCGGCGCCGCCGAAGCCGCTGGTCCCGGTGGCGTATTCGTCGATGCGCTGCTCGCCGCCGGCCCAGAACGTGACCATCAGGTAACGCTTGCCGTGATAGTGGACGATGCTGCGAAGCTCGGGATCGAAGTAGGCGGTGTTGCCGATGTTCGTGCCGCCCATGTGCAGACCCTGGTGGTGAAAGATCCGCGCGACGCGCTCGTGGCGTGCGAGGTTCTTCACCTTGATCTTGCGGACAAGGATGTTGCGGTTGAAGTCGACGACGTCATTGCAATACATCGCGATTTTGAGGTCGCGATGATCGAGGCTGACGCTGGTGGTCAGGGTTTCGCGCAGGTAGCGCTGGCGGATGGTCCAGGCGGGGTCGCTCGTCCAGAAAAGCTGCGACCCGCCGCGGCCGGGCAGGTCGGCGTGGACGCCGAAGCGGCACGGGCCGGCGCCCGCGTGGTTTTCCTGGCCGACGTGGGGGAAATAAATGTCGCGGACCTGGTAGCGGTCGTCGAACGTCACGAGCAGTCGGCCGTTGCCTACCGGAATGTCACGAGGCATGCGATTTACTCCCTGCCGAACCGCCGGGCGCCACGATCACGCGTCATGCCGGTACAACCGGCGCGCGTTGAAATTTGCGATCGGCCCAATCAGACCGCTCTCGCCTCATTCTTCGGCCTGATGGCCGCGGGGCTTCAGAATATGACGGTTATGCGGCGGGGGAGTGGCCCGTGCCGCGCGGCTTACAAAAAGAGCGGACCCGCCTTATCAGGGCGGGTCCGCGGAAAAGTCCAATAATACGGGCTTTGACTTAGGCGTATCGGCGACTGCGTCGCGCCAGCAGCGGCGCGGCCAGCGCCAACAGGCCGAGCGTTGCGGGCTCGGGGATGCTGATGACAAAATTGGAACCGCCAATGTTGACCGTCTGCCCGGCAGGAATGGACTGACGCAACAGGTTGCCTAAAGCAGTGTCGTAATCCCACTGAAATGCGAACGCCACGTCACCGGGGCCGGCGGCGGGATTGTTAGTCAAGGTTGTCGGGCCGCCATCGTTCAACGTGGCCTGCAACGTGCTGAACGGGGATGCCTGGTAACGGTCGGGCGTCGGGACAACGCTGGTTTGTGACACGGTTAAGAACGGCGACGGGTCGCTCTGCGTCGCCGTGTTGCCACCGGTGATATTGACGGTGTCGCCGCCCCCGGTCCCGTTCAGGTCGTAGTCGAAGTAGGCAAAAAAATGAAACGGAAGCGGCGACGCCCCGATGTTGGTAACGGCGAATCCCTCGGTGATCACAGCCTGCAAGCTGCCTGGGGTGCCGCCCACCAATGTATAAGTCACGTCGACGTAGAACGACCCCGGCATCGTGAACCGGAGGTCCAACTTTTCATTACCAGGGTCGGCATCGTTGTTAGAGGCGACGGCGCTGGTGAGGGTCAGCGCGCCGTTGTCGAGCGATATCTCATTGGACATCGTGCCGGCGCGAAGCCAGAACCATTGTTGGGACAGGTGGTTCGTGCCGTCCACGTTCCAGGATGACATGCCGCTCTGTACCGTCGGATCAATGACGGCCGTCGAATTGACGTCACTCAACATGATGGGGGCCGCATAAGCCGGCGAGCCAGCCGAAAACCCCATGGCGACTAAAGAAAAGACCCCAGCTCCCACTTTCGCGTAGTGCATACCGACCTGCCATTTTCTCGAAACCCCGGGGCACTCCGATGCCCAAATGCCTGTACCGATGCCCAGACAGGCTACAACGCCCGATAAACAATTTCAAACGAATTATGTCCGCAAGGCATATTCTGCATTGCACTTGCGTTAATCATTTTAGACCGCTACTGGGAACCGTCCTGGTCGACGCACAGCAGCATTAAACTGTTAGTTCAACGCCCTGCCCAAGTTGCGCGTGATATCGGTCACGGATTGGCGCCGCGACGTCTCGTACAAATGCCTCGACTTGCTCCGGGCATCGACCAATAAATTTTCGTGGATCAGTCACGGCGCGCAGGTCCACGGCGGCAAACGCCGGGTGGGCGCGGAGGCGGTCCAGGAGGTCGTTGGGCATGCCCTGTTGCTTGACCGCCGCCCCGGCGGCATGGGACTGCTCGCGGATGATCTCGTGCAATTCCTGCCGGTCGCCGCCCGACTGAACCGCCCCCATCAGGATTTCTTCCGTCGCCATGAACGGCAGTTCCGCCTGCACCGCCGCCGCGATCGTGCGGGGGTAGACTTCCAATCCCCGGGCGACATTCACGACGATCTGCAAGCAGCCGTCGGTCGCCAGGAACGGCTCCGGGATCGTGAGCCGTTTGTTGCTGGAATCGTCCAGCGTCCGCTCGAACCACTGCTCGGCAGCCGTCTGGAGCGGGCTGGTGCTCAGGCTGATGACAAAACGCGCCAGCCCGGTCGCCCGCTCGCACCGCATCGGGTTCCGCTTGTACGCCATCGCGCTGCTGCCGACCTGCTCGGCTTCAAACGGCTCTTCAACCTGCTTCAGACCGGCAAGGATGCGGATGTCGTTGCAGAACTTATGCACGCTCGCCGCGATCCCGGCCAAGCTGCTCACGACCTGCGCGTCGATCTTCCGTGGATACGTCTGGCCCGTGACCTTGAATGATTCCTTGAAATCGAATTTCTCGGTCACCATTCGATCGAGGCGTTCGACTTTCGCGTGATCGTTGTCGAACAGGGTGAGGAACGACGCCTGCGTTCCGGTCGTGCCCTTAACGCCTCTGAATTTCAAGGTTGAGATTCGATATTCGAGTTCTTCGAGGTCGATGACCAGATCCTGCGCCCATAGCGTCGCCCGCTTGCCGACGGTCGTGAGCTGGGCCGGCTGGAAGTGCGTGTAGCCGAGGGTCGGCAGGTCTTTCCATTTAACGGCGAACGTGGCGAGCGCGTCGATCGCGTTCGCCAGCCGGCCCGCGAGCAGGCGCATCGCGTCGCGCATGATGACGAGGTCGGCGTTGTCGACAACGTACTGGCTGGTGGCGCCGAGGTGGATAATGCCTTTGGCCGCCGGTGCGGCTTCTTCAAACGTGTGGACGTGGGCCATCACGTCGTGACGCAGCCGCTTTTCCCAATCCGCGGCCCGGACGAAGTCGATGTCGTCGAGCTTTGCCTCCATCTGTCTCAAGGCTTCGTCGCTGATCCGGGAAATCCCCAATTCCCGCTCCGCCCGCGCCAGTTCGAGCCACAGCCGCCGCCACAGCCCAAACTTATGCTGCGGCGAAAATAGCCAAAGCATCTCCTTGCTGGCGTTCCGGGCGGCGAGGGGGGATGCGTAGGTGGTGTAATCGGTTGGCATGGACGGCATTATCTTAAGGATTAGCGGGCAGACGCGAAACCGACCCGCGATCGGCTTGCCTGAAAAACGACCGGCTTGTCATGTGCGACCAAGACCGGCATGGCCGCTCACTTGCCTTCCGGTTCGATCGGAATGACCGGCAGAACCAGGTGAGATGGGTGCTCGGCGTCGTGATAAACAATTTGTGTCGCCCGAATGACCTTTTCACTCGTGCCCAGCGGCAACCCGGTGTTCTGGTTTCGCGCGTAGCGGGGGAAATTGCTGCTGGAAATTTCGACCCGAATGCGATGTCCCGCCCGGAAGACCTGGCTCGTCTCCCAAAGGCTGATCGTGTACTTGTAAATTTTTCCCGGCTCAATCGGCGTAGGATTCTCGAGCGACTCGCGGAACGTGACGCCGCGGATGCCCTCGCAGACGTGGATCGCTTTCCCGCCAGGATGAACGTCGGTCAGCGTTGCGGTGAAGTCGGTGTCCACCGCACTCGAAGCCGCATAGAGCTTCAGCTCAACCGGCCCGGTTACTTCCGTGTCCGTTTCCAGGGGCGCGGTGGTGTAGACCAGGACATCCTGCCGTTCCTGCGTCGCCCGCCGGTCTTGCGGCCCCGGAACCATCGTTGACACTTGACCGCCCAGCGTGATGACGGGATTCTCCGGATCGTAGACGAACCGATCCGGCGCCGACTTTTCAGCGGCCTGGGCCGGCGGAGTGGCGACCAATTGTCCATTACCCTTGACCGAGTTTGCCTTACCGTCGCCGGCGAGGAAGTATTTCGTGAACTTCGTCCGTGCGAGCGGCCATTCATTTTCGTCGCGCCACTTCTCGGCCCCCATGACGAAAATGCGGATCGGCGCGTCCTTGTCCGTGCCGTTGGGAGCGTCCTTGAGCCAGTAATCGAACCATTTCAGGTGCAGCGGCAGGAAGTCGGCGTACCCCAGCGAGCCGCCATGCGCCCACGGGCCGACGATGATCTTCGTTCCCTTGCGCGCGTTCTCCGAGCCGCCTTGTTCGCGCAGGCCGGCGAAGTTGCGGAAGCTTTCGTGGACGAGGTTGTCGTACCACCCGGTAATAAAGTAGCCGGGCGCTTCGATCTTCGCATACTTCTCCTTGACGCCGTACGCCTTCCAATAGTCGTCGTACTTCGCATGGGCGAACCAGTCGCGGACATGGCGGACGTTCGGGTAATCGTCAACCGCACTGATCAGCGGGAGTCGCCGGTAGTGCGCGTCGGTCGGCTCCGGGATCGTCTGGGTCTGCAATTTCCCCTGCGTGAAGAGCCCGAACTGATAGACAACGTTCAGTTGCAACACGCCGTCGTTGTAGAGGTGCCCGAAGTTGGTCTGCTGGCATTCCTGCGGGATCATGCACTTGAGGTGCCTGCTCCTCAGCGGCGCGGGCATGAGTTGCGTAAAGCCGTTGTAGGAAATCCCGAAGGTCCCGATCTTTCCGTCGCACCAAGGCTGCTTGCCGAGCCACTCCTGAGTGTCGAAGCCGTCACGCGGCTCATTGACGTAGGGAACCCAATCGCCCCCCGAATCTCCCCGGCCGCGGCAGTCGACAAGCGCCACGGCGTACCCGCGCTGCGCGAAGAACTGCCCCTGTTCCGACTGCATGGGCGCGCGAAAGTATCGGAGCATCAGCAAGGCGGGAAACTTCCCGGGCGCGTCGGGGCGATAGATTTCAGCCCCGAGGTTAATCCCGTCGCGCATCGGGACGGGTGCCGCCTTCGTGATGACGACTTGATAGGTAACCGGGGACTCTGCCGTCAGTGCGGCGGCGCATACGGACGTCGGCGGCCCGGAGCCTGCCAACGCCACCCACAGTAACCACGCTACGATTCGTCGGGCCATGGCGGTTGAAGGGCGCGGCACCGCCGACGGCGGTGCGAATCCGATCCGGCCGTCACCATCCATGCGATCGCTCAATCCAAGTCGTCCGGGATTTCATCCAGGTCCCGGCTCGTCCGCGGGCGGCGCGGGGGGTCGGGGATGATGGGCTCGTCGCGCATGAGGTGCCGGTCGGTAGAGACCGGCTTGCGCGGCGGCCGGGGTGTTGGATTGGCGGCGCTGGACGTCGGCGCGTCGGCGCGGGGGACGGTTTCCTTTTTGCGCGGTCCGGCCTTTGCCTTTGGGGCGCCGCCGCGGCCGCGCTTCGGCTTGTCGTCTTTTGCGACGGCTTCGCGCGCGGCGGCGGGCTTGGGCATGCGGGGCTTTGCCGCGGGACGGGATTTCGCCGGGGCGGCGCGCCGCCGACTCGATTTGGGCTCGGCCGCGGCGGATTCTTCGGCAATTGCCGCCGCGCCGGGCGTCGCGTCGCCGTCGAAGGAAGACGTTTCAGCCCGCTCGTTTGAATTCTCGCCGCCGGAATTGGCGCCGGCGGCGGCCTCTTCGACGTCGTGCGACCCCGACGCGTCGTCATTGATTTCGTCAGTAATCTCGCCGGGGGCTTCGCCGAGCGGCTCGGAGTGGCCGTAATGGTCCTCGTGGCGGTCGGCCTGATCGTGCTCTCGTTCGGGGCCGGCAAAAATTTCGCCGCCTTCAAAGTGATCGTCGCGCTGGCCCCTGTCTTCATTGCTGCGGTTTTCGTCGCCGGGGCCTTCGTTGCCGGAGCTTTCATTTCCGGGGCCTTGGCCCTGGAGGACGGGTTGCCCTTCCTGGTTGTTTCCGCGCCCGCGTCCGCGGCGGCCGCGGCGGCGACGCCGGCGGCGGCGGGTGCCGTCGCCCGGCTCGCCTTCGACAGGGCCCTGCAGATGCTCGTCCGGGCCGCCGGGGCCGCGGTTGCCGTTGGGCTCACGGTCCTCGACGGGCGCGTCGATGTTGTCGTTGGCGAACGGCGGGCGAGCCGGGCCGTCGACGCCCTGGCGCTGGGGTGGCCGGCCCCCGCGATCATTTCGTCCGCCGGCTCCGCCGCGTCCCGCGCCGGCGTTGTCGCGTCCGCCGCGGTTGGCCTGATCCCGCGGGCCTTGCGGCGCGCCGCGATCCGGGCGGTTGCCGCGTCCTTGCCGTCCGCCTTGCTCTGGTCGTCCGCCCTGCTGCGGGCGGCCGCCACGGCCTTGCTGTCCGTCGCGGCCCTGGCGGTCGTCCCCCCCTTGGCCTTGTCGCTCGGGCCGGTCTTGGGGTTCTTCCTGCCCGGCCCGGTCGTCGCGCGGCGGGGCCGCCGACTCCTCAGGCGCTTCAATTTCGGTATCGTCCAACTCCAGCCGGTCGTCCATGCGCGATTCGTCTTCATCGCGCCCCCCCTGTCCACCGGGCCGGCGCGCCTGCTGCGGCTGAGGCCCGCGGCGACCCTGGTCGCGCTGGCGGCCGTCGGGCCGTCCGCCGGCGGCGACGCCGCTCCGGCTCGGCTGGGCGCCGTGCGGCTTGGTGTTGAGCTGCGTCTTGTGCGCAGGTTGCGACAACACCGCGTCCAGTTCCGACAGCACGACCAGCCCGTCCCGGCTGTCAAACAGCTCGAGCTTCATCTCGTCCAGGCCCAGCGTCTGATCCGCACGGATGATCACGCGCTTTTTGGTCTGGTCTTCCAATTCGGTGATCGCCCGCCGCTTCTTGTTCTGAAGGTAGTACGCGACGTCCGGGCACACGCCGAGCTCCACGCGCACGACCTTCGCGTCGTTAATCGCGATCGCGATCCGGCGCAAGAGGTCCAAGCTCATGCTCTCCGGCGTCTTTACCAGGCCGGCGCCTTTGCAATGGGGGCAGTCGAAGTAAATTGAGCGCTTCAGGCTCGCGCGCATGCGCTGGCGGGTCATCTCGATGATCCCGAACTGGCTCATGCGAAGGACTTTGGTCTTCGCCCGGTCCTTCTTGAAATTGTCGTGCAGCCGTTTCTCCAACTCCCTGCGGTTGCGCTCGTAGCGCAGGTCGATGAAGTCGCAGATGATGACGCCGCCGAGGTCGCGCAACTTGAGCTGGCGCGGGATCTCGTCGGCGGCTTCCATGTCGGTCTTGAAGGCGGTCATCTCCGCGTCGTTGTGCTCGCGGAACTTGCCGCTGTTCACGTCGATCGCCACGATCGCTTCCGTCGAGTCGATCACCAGCGACCCGCCGCCGGGCAGCGGCACGTGCCGGCTGTACATCATCTCAATTTCGCGCTCGATCCCGTACTTGTGAAACAGCGGGACCGTCTCTTCGTACAGTTCGACTTTGTTCTTCGACCGCGGCGTGGAAATCTTGATGACCTCCTTCACGCGCTCGGCGACGTCAGGGTTGTCGATCACGATGCGATCGACGTCGGCGCTGAAGAAATCGCGCACCGTGCGCGTGACGAGGTCGCCCTCGGCGTATAGCTCCGCCGGGCCGCGGCTTTCTTTGCGCTTCTTTTCGAGGGTTTCCCAGAGGCGGGTGAGGTACTTGAGGTCACGCTCGATCTCGAGTTTGCTCTTGCCCACGCCGGCCGTGCGGATGATGAACCCGACGTCCTTGGGCGGCTTGCACCCGTCGAGGATCTGCCGCAGACGGCGGCGCTCGACTTCGTCTTCGATCTTCTGGCTCACGCCCATCTTCCCGACGCCGGGCATCATCACGAGATAGCGCCCGGGGATCGAGAGGTAGCTGCTGAGCGTCGGGCCCTTCGTGCCGATGCCTTCCTTGATGATCTGGACGATAAGTTCGTCGCCGCGGCGCAGGCAGCGCTGGATCGGTGGGCGGTCCCGGCGGGCCATCTTCTTGCCGACGGTCTCGACGATCTCTTCGCCCTTGCGGCCGAAGTAGGTCGGCATCAGGTCGCTGATGTGCAGAAACCCGTTCCGCCCCAAGCCAAAGTCGACGAACGCCGCCTGGATGCTGGCTTCGACGTTGGTGACCCGGCTCGAAGAGCTGTACATGGAGCGGACCAGCTCCACTTCCCACGTCGGAAACATCTACAAG
>JBKJRK010000538.1:0-4693 GCA_046593135.1 Tepidisphaeraceae bacterium
CAGCGCGGGGCGAATGAAAATCATTCCGACGCGCCTACGCGTCTGCTTTGATGCGCCGATGCTAATCCATATTTTCCATTTAAGCGGGCAAAAGTCGGCTCCGATGTTGGGGGCGGAAGTAGACAATCTCAAATCCCCTACTGGTATCCGTTTCAGACGAACGCGGGGGCGATTCGGGAGGATCGGATCGTGTTGCCGATTCCGCCGGGCGTGCATTGGCGGGAGGTGCGGGCGGTGGAGCTGCCGGGGGCGGAGAAGCCGAAGCAATTGACGGACGTGGCGCGGGCGTCTCGCCCGCGTCTTGCGGCAAAGAAAAACGCGGGGGAGACGCCCGCGCCACGAAACGGGCCGGGGCCGGGGAAGGTGGGGATTTTGGTCGGGGGGAGGATCAAGTATGTCGATCGGCCGGGGGGGGCGGGGTATGTCGTGGAGAAACAGGTGAAACCGGCTAGGAAAAGGGTGGAAAAGGCTGCGCCGACGAAGTATCAGAAGAAGCACCTGGCGGCGGCGCGGGAGTTGCGCGACCGGTATCTGGAGCATGTCAATTCGCGGGAAGACGCTGGAGTGTTGTTGTTGCGGGGGAAGTATGATGTGAGCCGTCGGCTGGAAGGGAATTCCGTTTTGCCGACGCCGGCGGCGACGCGGTTGTTGCCGGAGCGATCGGCGGCGGCGTGAAGTGGGATGACCGTTATGAGCAATTCAATGCCGCTGCGGGAGCGGATCGCGGAGCGGGAAGTTTTGCCGGGGACGCTGGCGTGTTGGTGGCTGGGCGGGTCGGGGTTTGTGTTCAAGAGCCCGGCGGGGACGACGGTTTATCTCGACCCGTATTTGTCGGATTCCGTGAAAAGCATCTTCGGCGTCGGGCGGGCGTTTCCGCCGCCGATTGCGCCCGAGGATGTACGGGCGGACGCGGTGATCTCGACGCATTGGCATGAGGATCATCTTGATCCCGGGACGATCCCGGTGATCGCCCGCGCGTGCGAGGGGACAAAGTTCATCATGCCGCCGAGCGCGACGTCGCGCGCGCTGGGATGGGGCGTGAAGCGCGATCGCATCGTTCCGCTTTCATGGGGACACGGGGCGCAGGCGGAGCAGAGCGTGACGGTGAAGGATCTCACCATCACGGCCGTCCCGGCGCGGCACGATGCGGGCATACCGGGGTGGGAAGTGCCGGACGCGATGGGCGTCATGATCGAAGGCGAGGGGCTCAAGATCTACAACAGCGGCGACACCGAATACGACACCCGGCTGCGCCTGCTGAAGTCGCACAAGCCGGACGTCGCGATGATCTGCATCAACGGCGTGAGCGGAAATATGGACGCCTACGAGGCCGCTCTGCTGGCGTGGCAACTGGGCGCTCGGGTCGCCATTCCGATGCACCATTACCTGTGGGCCGAGAACGCCGGCAACGCAAACGCCACGCTCGACCCCCGGCTGTTCGCCGACACCTACGCGCGCCTCGGCGGAACCGGGCGCGTCGTGCTACCGGAGGTTGGGCAGGAAGTTGAACTTGATCCGGATGCGAAGCGCGGGGGGACGGCACGATGAATGGATTGACGGGAAAACGAGTCGTCATCTCCGGCGGATGTGGCGACATCGGGGCGGCGGTGGCGGCGCGCTTCTTGAATGAAGGCGCCGAGTTGCTCGTGACCGACCGTTTGCCCGATGAGGAAGGCGCGGCACGGGTCGCGCAACTCCCCGGCGGCCGGGCGAAATACGTCTGCTGCGACGTGACGGACGCCGACTCCGTCCAACGCACCATACGGCGAGCCGTCGAGTTGCTCGGCGGCATCGACGTCTCGATCTCCAACGCCGGTGTCGTGACCAATCGCCCTTTCCTGGAAGTCGGGCAAGACGATTTCAGTCGCACGCTCGCCGTCAATTTGCTCGGCAGCGTGTGGTTCGCCCAGGCCGCGGCGCGGGAGATGCTGAAGAACCCGCGGCAGCCCAAGACGGGCCGGCGCGGCGTCGTACTTTTCACCGGGAGCTGGGTGCAGAGCATGCCGTGGCCGGAGGGTTCGAGCTACTGTGCCAGCAAAGCCGCGCAAGAGATGGTAATGAAAGTCGCCGCCCAAGAGCTGGCGGCCGAGGGGATCACGTTCAACGTCGTCTCCCCCGGCATCGTGTACGCCGGCCTGACCAAGGGCATCTACGACAGCGACGAGCAATTCCGCCGCCGCGCCGACCAGACGATCCCGCAAGGCCGGCTGTGCTCCGCCGAGGAATTGGCCGGGGCGTTCGCATTTCTTGCCAGTGAAGACGCGGCATACATCACCGGGACCACGCTCACCATCGACGGCGGCGCGTCGCTGGTCCGCCGTTAAGCTTGCCGCGAATCTCCCGCGCGGTGATTAGTTCCCGAATCAGGCATTTCAGAAACAGTCACAAATAGGACTATAAACTGGTTGTTGCAAAGGTCCTGGTGAGGGGAACATATCGGTTTGGCGGATCTTTTTTGCGCGCTCGTTACCCGAGCCCACACTCGTAATCGGAGAACCGAATGAAGACCTCGGCCATCATCTTGCTCACAGCCGCATTTGTTATGGTATTTCAGTCTGCTGATGCAGCCGAGCCGAGTGCCGGAATACGGGGCCTTACGGGCGAAGTGAGCGAAGTAGCGGTGGCTGTGCCTGCGGCGACTTCCGTCCGACTGTTGGACGAAACCAGCCGACCGGCGGATGTTGATCTGAAGCGGATGGCGGAATGGGCGATGAATTACCTGGCCCGCACGCCTCGCGCAGATCGCGGGTACGAGCCGGTCTTTCAGTGTCATCCGTTGCAGTGTCCGCCGGTGCCTGCCGGGCAGGATGTGGTCGTTGTTTGCGACACCGACGCGCGCATGGATTGGGAATGGTACTACATGCGCGACGTGAGCGGCTCCGAGGGTGCCCGCGATGTGGAAGCCGCGTTTCATAAGCGGATTCGCTCTTACATCGCGCCGGACGGGAAGGTGTGGGGCACGCCGGGCGCGTTTAATGAAGGAGACATCAACGCCAAGTACGGCGAAGCCGATCGCATCATTCACATCTGGGGTGCGACCAAGGTGCTGAAGAGCCTGGCCGAGCACCACATCCGCCACCACGACGCAGAATCGAAGGAGCTGGCCGGCAAGGTGATGCGTGCTTTGAAATCGCTGGCGACGTGGGACGAGCACGACGGCAAGCCGCGGGCGTGGATCAAATGTGGGATGGGCGGGTTGAAGCCGGACGGCAGCATTTTGCCGAACGGTTGGAACCGCCAGCCGGCGCCGATCGTCGAGCCGTTGATTACTTACTACCTCGCGACCGGCGACGACGAGGGGCTGGCGTTCGCACGCGCTTTCGCCGAGGGCATGATGACCGGCGCGCAGCCCGACGGTCTCCGGTTTGGCGCCGACGGCAGCTTCGGCGGCGGCCACAGCCACGCGACGATGCACGCCGTGTGGGGCATCGCCCACTTGGGCGTGTTGACGGGTGAATCGCGCTACGTCGATTTCGCCAAGCGTTCGTGGGATCACCTGCTCAGCCGCGGCACCGGCACCGGCTGGTTCCCGGCCGCGCCGGACAGCTGTAACGAGACCTGCTGCGTGTCGGACATGATTTCCGTCGCCGCGCTGATCGCAAAGGCCGGCCATCCGGAATACTACGACAACGCCGAACGTTACCTGAGAAATTACATCAGCAACTTGCAGTTCATCGTCACACCCGAATTCGAAGCGTATTACCGCAAGCTTCACGCCGGCAAAGACGACGCCGCCGTCACGAAAGGTTTAGCGGACCTCCGCAAATTCCAAGGCGGAATCATCGGCGGGTCGGGATTGAACGATTACGAAAACGATTTGCTCGGCAACGTCTCCGGCTTCGAAATGTTCGGATGCTGCGCCCCGGAAGGTATGCGCGCGATTCATACCGCTTGGGACAACGCCATTCAAAGGCTCCCCGCTTCGAAGCTGGGAGCGGAAGGCGTGTACGTCAACCTCGGGCTCTCGCGGAAGTCTCAATGGGGAGAGGTGGTTTCGTTCATGCCCGAGTCGGGCCGGCTGACCGTGAAAGCCGCGACCGCCGACGCGTTTTTCCTTCGGCCGCCGCACTGGGCTCCGAAGGCGGAGGTGCGGGCGTTCGTCGACACGCGTCCGGTCGCCACGACTTGGTCCGGGGACTACGTCCGCTTCGACGCCAAGCCCGGCTCCGAACTCACGATCACCTACCCCCTCGTGAGCTTCACCCACCAAGTCCGCGGCATCTGGCCGGCCACCGCGCCCAAACTATTGATGACGTTTCACTGGCTGGGAAACATGGTGGTCGACGCGAACCCCGCCCCGGCCAAGACCGCGCTATTTATCGGCAAGCCTCGAACCCTCCCCGAGCCGCCGGCGCTGCCGTGACGACCACACGTCGCCGGTCGCGATGGCGAAGGGGTTCGGCGTCAATCCGACTCTCCTTATGAATAGCTTCACACGCCCGTAATGTCCCGCGTCCGATCACAGTCTACAACGTCGCACGCGTCGCGGTATGATCGGTGGAATGGCCGACCCACTGAGCATCGGCATGCGGGTGTTGACCGCATGGCGTGGCACCTCCGCACAGTTTGCAAGCGCCCGTTCGCACGGCGAGGTTGAGCTGGCGCTAGTCGAAAGCGGGGAACTGACTTATCAAATGGGCGCGAATCGATTCGCGTTCCCGGCTGGGCAACTCGCCGTGTTCTGGGCGGCAAA
>JBKJRK010000601.1:0-5489 GCA_046593135.1 Tepidisphaeraceae bacterium
ACTCCCACCCAGGATTTCGAGCAGCTCCAACTCCGGCTGCGCAACTCCATCCGCAAGTCGGCCCTCGTCCGCGACCGCTTTAAGATTGTCGAATCCGGCGCCCGGACCGACCTCGAGAAGCAGCGCACCACCGGGTCCGGCCCCACCGACCTTCTTCAGGAAGGTACCGGCCCCGGCGGCACCGACCGCTACTCGGCCGATGACACGTACGTCCTACAGGGCGATTTCTATGAGTCCAAGCGCGGCGACCGCTCGCAGTACTACATGAACTTCCAACTCACACACGTACAGTCGCGCGAGATCGTCTTCAGCCACGACTACGACCTCGGACAAGTGCACGAGTAATGAAACGTTCCGGGCTCATTCCCCCGTTTAGCCGGCGTCCCCAGACGCCGTCCGGGTAACTCGGAATTTAGAAGACGGCTCTTGGCGGAGCCGGCTAAACGGGTCGGGTGAGCATTTCGGCAAATCAGGGCAAGGAGCGAAACACGGATGGCTCGTCTTCAATTCAATGCGGTATGTTTATTAAGCCTTGCGATGACGGTCGGGTGCGCGTCAAAGCCGCAGACCTCGCGGCTCACGAGCGACGACTTGATCGTCGCCTCCGACAAAATGGTCCAAAGCCTCGGCAAGAGCGAGTTCCTCGCCGGGCGCACGCCCGGCTCGCCGCCGGTGGTCATCATCACGAACAAGGTTGAGAACCTCACCGACAACATCATCCCCGTCGGCGAGCAGTGGATGACCGTCGCGCGGGTTCAGAACGGGTTGCCGATGCAGCAGTTTTCGCAGTCGCGCAACGTCAAGTTCGTTCTCCCGCCCGAACGGCGTCGCATGGCGGCGGCGGCGGGCGGGGTCGAGGTGCCGGACGGGGGCGGGCTCGTCCCGACACACGTCCTCGCGGCACAATTCACGTCGTCGGCTCGCACCAACCAGGACAAGAGCGGGAACGTCGTCCGCAAACAGGACTACTATTATCTCGAGTTTAAGCTGACCGAGGTTCAGGGCCGCGAAATCGTCTGGAGCGACGCCTTCGAGTTTAAGCGCGAGGCGGCGGGCCTGTTGATCGACTGAGCAATTCTGTCGGCGAAATCGTCCAAAAGCCCCGGCATAGAAAGGGGGAAATTCATGTCCCGGTTTACCTCACGTTCGCTCCTCGCAACGCTTTGCCTCGCCGCCTTCTGCGGCGTCGGCTGCGCCGCCAAGCCCGACTCCAACCTCCAGGCACTGGCCTTCTCCGGCGAGTACGGCCGCGCGCGCGAGCACATCGCGAAGAACATCTCGCCCCAGCAGAAAGACGCCAACGACCGCGCGTTCTTCCTCAACCGGATGAAGTTCGCGCTGGCGGCGATGTCGGACGGGTACTGCACCGACGACCCGATTTTCGAGCAGGTCTACGACACCCTCAGCAAGCAGGGCCTCAACAAGGGCAAGGAGGCGACCGCCGTCGTCTTCAACGAGGACCTGAAAACCTGGAAGGGCGAGCCGTTTGAGCAGGCGATCATGCTGGCGTACCTCAGCATGTTGCACGCCTCGCAAGGCAGTTGGGATAACGCCCGCGCCGCCGCCGGCTCTGCACAGTTTCGCCTGAAGGATTTCGGGAGCGCCGAAAACGGAAAACGAAAGACGAATGAAGACCTCGTCCGCGGCGCCGCGACGGCCAAAGATGAAGAGGCGTTCTACAACAGTTACAAGGCCCGCGACACCGACTTCGCCCTCGGCATCCTTCTCGACGCCATCGCCAACCAACAACTCGGACGCCAGGACGAAGCCGCCAGCAAGTTCAAGGACGTCGCGAAGATTCGGCCGGACTTGGAGGAACTTGTCTCGCAACTCGCCAAGGGGGACTACAAAGATGTGCTGGTCGTGTCATGGGGCCAGGGCCCGCAGAAGATCGGTACCGGCCCGGACCAGGCCGTCGCGTCGTGGGCGCCCATTCAACGCGGCAGCAACGCGCCGCTGCTCGTGAACGTCGCCGGGCGCATGCAGCAGAGCTACCCCGTCGTGTGCGACGTGAACGCGATGTCGCAGGATCACATGTGGAACAACCTCCAGGACGTCCGCAAGGCGAAGAGCCTCGTCGGCAGCGTCATGGTGGGCACGGGCGCCGGCGTGCTTGCGTACGGGGCCCATAAAAACGACAGCAACACCATGATTGCCGGGGCCGCCATCGCGCTCATCGGCGCGGGCTTGAAGGCCGGCGCCCATGCCGATACGCGGTACTGCGACATCATGCCCCAACGCTTTTACGTTGTCCCGATCAAGGACGGCGACGGCAAGTCGATTGACGTTCAAATCGCCAACCGGCCGGTTTCCCGCATGACGCTCGCCCCCCTGCCGCCGCGCGACGAGCTCGACCAGACGGCCCGGCTCCGGTACGTGAACCTCGTCGCGTCTACCAGCGTGCTTCCCAGTTGGGCGGCAAGCGGCGAGGTTCTTTACAACAACGATGAAATCCCGGTCAGCGTTGAACGCCCCTGGCCCTACATCATGGGCGGCGACTGTGTGCGAAAACCCACGCAGGCGGCGATGGACGCGTACCACGCCGCCGGTTATCTCGGCGACATGATTGTGACCGATTTGCAGGAACTGTATCGTCAGGAAGGCATCGTATTCGACGGGCCCGAGCAGCTCCGCACCCGCCACATTCTCGAAGGCGGCAGGTCGCTCGACACTCCCCTCGCGGGGACGGCGGGCTTCACCCGGCTCTTCGGTCAACGCCACCCCCCATACGTCCCGACGTCACAAGCAGTACGGACGCTCGCCCTGCAACTTCAGTCGCAGGGCGCGACACCGATAGCAGGACGCTGACGCGCATATTTAGGAATAAGGATCGTCAAACACAAAATTCCGATCCGCGACGGCCCGCAGGGCCGGGTTTGGAACGACAGATTCAAAAATCGATCAAGCAAACTCACCAGGAACAGAAACACGTGTCTGTGACTGTCAGAGAAGGAACGCAATGAACAAAACGCTTGCCGCTATCGTTCTGGTTTCAGTTTTTGGGGGAGTCGGCTGCACAAGCGAAGGCCCCCCGCCTTCCGGGCGGGCGGACAAGCTCGCACCGGGGCAGTATCCCCAAATCGTGCCGCTGGAAGGCCTTGCCCGGGTGCTCCGTTTTAGCGCCCCGATCGTCGAACGCGCCGAGCCGGGCCGCCCGATGCGCGTGAGCGTCCCGACCCGCAATATCGGGGGCCGGGAGCTCAACGTGCAATACCGCTTCTCGTTCCTCGACCGCGGCGGCCGTCCGCTCGGCACCAACCAAGGTTGGGCCTACACGAAGCTCATCGGCAACGGCGTCGAGACGACTCTTGAAGCCAACTCGCTCGAAGACACCGCCGACGACTGGCGCCTTGAACTCCGCCCGGCGCGATAGCAAGACGTCATGACGCAAAGCGCGCGTGGCGCGGGCGTCTCGCCCGCGACTCTGCAAAAACGAGGGCGAGACGCCCTCGCCACGTTGTCAGGGCTGGTTCGATCGCTGCTCATTTTTCTGGAGAGACCCATGTCTCGCTTCCTCCCGGTTCTTCGCCCGTTACTCGCCCTCGCCGTGCTGCTCGCGGGGACGGTGTCAACCGTCCACGCGGCCCCCAAGGCAGACCCCAAGCCTCTGGATCAGCGACCGCCCGCGCCCGACGTCGGCGGCTTCGCCGACGCGTACGCCCGGGCGAACGAGCCCGAAATGATCGTCATCTGCGGCGTCGTCGCCGGCGGACCGCAGGCCGGCGAACGCAACCTGGCCAACTTTGACCCCTCCGCCGACTCCGACGCCCTCCGCCGCCGGATCGAGGAAATCCTGCTCGAGGCGCGTGTCGAACTCATCGAGCAGTCGTCGCTCGACGCGGCCAAGCAGCGGGAACTCACCCTTCTCGCCCAGCAGGACGAAGGGCAAGTCATCGAGGCGCTGAAGGTCAAGTTCAACGCGGACGTCGCCGTCAAGGTCGAGATGCAGCCCCGCGGCGGCGACGCGAAGTACCGCGTGACCGTCGACACCCTTTCCGTTACCCGCGGCCGGAAGATTGGCACGTTTTCCTTCGACTGGAAGCTCGGCGACAACGCCGAAACCGTCAAAGCCTACGGCGACGCCGTCGCCCGCAAGGTGATGGACCAGTTCATCAAGTTTTACCTTCCCGGCGATCGCGACGCCGCCGCGATGAAATACACGGTTTTGCTCGTCGGCATCGACGACAACCGCATCATCCGCGACGCGTCGCGCGAGTTCGAGAAAATCCCAGGCGTGTCGAAAGTCCGTGTCCGCGGCAACACCGACGCCGGCGGACGCAAGGCGACGACGCTGGAAGTCCAATACGCCGGGGCGATGTTCGACCTGTCGGTCGATCTCGAGGAAACCGCGTCGAAACTGCTCGGCCTGAAGGTAGACGGCACCGACGCGACCGCCGGGACGATCACGCTCATCGCCTCGGGCACCAGGCCCCCGCCGCCGGTGGTCGAGGCGTCGCCGTGCGAGCAGTTGTTCGACCCGGCGTCGCAGCGCCACGACCTGTTCAAGGAACGGTACAAGACCCAGGGCCGTCCCCGGGTGACGATCCTCATCAACCGGGAGGTCTTCAAGGGCGAACGCCAAAACCAGGAACACTCCAACGACTTCAAGTTCATTACCCCCCCGCCCGGCGGCACGACGCACCCGCTGCTCGTGACGGCCACCGCGGAAAACTCCATCGCCGAGTGGTTCAAGAAGCTCGAGGTGCGGATCGTCAACGCCGACCAGGTCCGCCAGCGCGTGAAACAGGCCGCGGAAAAAGCGGGCGGCGTGCTGAAGAACGACGAACTGCTCAAGCTCCTTAAGGACGACGACGTCGCCGACATCGTGGTCCTCGGCCGTGGCGGAACGGTCGGCAGCGGCACGGGCGTGTGGTACACGTTCGAAGCCACCCGCATGGGCGGCGACAACCTCGGCAACACCCGATGGAACGCCGAAGTGGACGGCCGCAACCTCGCCGCCATCGACGACGCCTTCGACGCCCTCGGCCACGACGTGACCTGCAAGCTCGCGCAAGACCTCATGGCCGAGTGGAAAGGCAATTCCCGCCTCGACGTGATCGTCACCGGCGTCAAGAACGCCAACGCCGTCTACGCCATCATGGACGAACTGAAGAAAGGCTACGACGGTATCGTCGAAGCCGAGTTCGGCAACGTCGACGGCGGCAAGGGCGGCGGGGTCGGCCGCTTCACGATCGAATACAACTCCAGCTACGAAAACCTCGCGCGCAAGATCAGCACGCTCGCCGACGCCGGCAATGCCGGCTTCACGGTGGAAAGCTCGACGCGCGAAGGCCTCGTCCTCCGCGCCGCCGGCGCCCCCGCCCGCGCCGCGCCGAAAGCGGAGAGGGCCCCTGCCGTCGAGGAAGAAAAACCCGAAGAGGCCCCCGTGCCGCAGGCGCCGAAAACGGAAACGCCTGCGGAAGAAGAGAAAAAGCCCGAAGCGGTTGACCGTTAAGAATGTGCTTTGGAAGCCTTGTGGCGCGGGCGTC
>JBKJRK010000079.1:0-3259 GCA_046593135.1 Tepidisphaeraceae bacterium
AACGCCGGGTTCGGCAAGTAATTTCGCGTAACCAAGCATTTCCTACTGCTGCTGCTGTTCCTGCTGCTGCTGGACCGCCTGCTGGTTGACCATCTCGCGGTGTCCGACGGAGCCGGCGGGGAAGGCGGGGATGTCGATCGATTGGTACCCCTCGGCGGCGAGTTCCGGCGGGACGGTTTCGAGTTCCTCGCTTTGTACTCGCACCTCGATCATCTCGCTCGCCGTGCCGCGATACACGCCTCGGTTGGGCGGGACGTCGCGAAAGTCGCGGCCGACGGCGACCTTGACGAAGTTGTCGTCGACCGGGCAGTTGTTCGCAGGGTCAAACCCGACCCAGCCGACTGACGGAAACAGCAGCTCGCACCAGGCGTGGGTTTCGGTGAAGCCTTTGTATTTTTCGGCGTCGGGGTGGATCAGGCCGCTGACGTAGCGGGCGGGGATTTGAAGCGTGCGGGCGAGGCCGATCATCAGGTGGGTGAAATCCTGGCAAACGCCCGACCCGTGGTCGAGCATCTCGGTGATTGGGCTGGCGGCGTTGGTGATGCCTTGGCGGTAGACGAAGTTGGTATTGATCGCCTCCAACATGCGGTTGCCAAGTTCGCCGAGCGGCGTGCCCGACGAGGGGCGCAGTTGTTCGGCCAGCTTGCGCAAGGCCGGTGAATCTACGATCGGCCCGCCGAATTGAAGGTAGTCGTAGCAACCGTAATCGTAGTCTTTCGCCGATAACGGCCACACCTCCGGCAGCGTGGCCGGGTGCGGCCGGTTGTCTTCGGTTTCGACCACGCTGGTGGCGACGATGCGGATCTGCTTGTGAAATCCGTTTACCGTGAACGTGTGGACGGTGTTCCCGAGCCAATCGAAATAGCTCAGTGCCGTCGTCGCCGGCCCGATGGCGAGCGTGAACGAAAGCCGGTGCTGGCCCTGCTCCTGCCGCGGCGCCATGCGGAGCTCCATGACGGATTCGGAGACGGCGTCGGAGTAAGTCAACTCGGTAGTGTGGGTGAGTTTTAAGAGCATGTCGCCGTTGCGTGACGAGAGAGGCGTGATGCGTGAAGGGGCTGTTTCACGCATCACTCTTCTCTCGTCACGTCCTTTTCCAAAGTAACACCCGTTAGTGTAAAAAATATGCCTTCTGCAACGCCAACGCCGCGTCGGCGACGCCGAGTTGGATTTTTTGCAGGTAGGCGGGGATGCCTTCGGCGAGGGTTTCGGACAGCTCGCCGTATTCGAGCTGGGCGTCGAGGCGGCCGAGGATTCGTTCGGCGACGTCGATGGCCAATGGGTTGACCTCGGCGCGGATGGATCGGATTGCGGCGTGCGCCTGGCCGACGGCGAAGCGGACGCTGCGCGGGAATTCGGTCTCGAGGATCAGGAACGACGCGACGCGCAGCGGGTCCATGTCGCCGACGTGCTTCCGCCGGTACGACTCGATCGAGCAACAGCTGCGCAATACCGCCATCCAGTGAATGTTCCGCAGGGCGCCGCCCATTAGGTTGTCGGCCGTTCGCAGCATCCCGAACTTGGATTCGATGATCCGGCTCGTCACGTCAATCCGCTCGAGATACTTGCCGAGTTGCGTGAAGTGCCAGCCTTGGTCGTGGGTCAGGGTCTGGTCGGTGAGGCCCTGGAACAACATCGAGCGGCTCATGACCTGCCGGTAAAATTCGTCCGGCGATTCCTCGAAGTGGGCTTGCGCTTCGTCGCTACGAATGAACCAGTAGAAGGTGTTGAGACACTCCCACATTTCGGCGCTAACGTTCTCGCGGATGCCGCGGGCGTTTTCCCGGGCACGGGTGACGCAGTTCCATAGGCTGTTGGCGTTGTCGGTGTCGAACACCATGTACTGCGCGACCCGCGCGCCCATCCCCCAGTCGCCGGCGGGGAAGCCGGCGTCGGCGCGGAGGATCGTCAGGACGCTTTGCCACTGCCGCTGCTGGAGTGTGGGGGCGAGCTCACCGACGTCCATGAGCAGGTTGGAGTTGACGAGCAGCAGCCGGGCGACGTGCTCGGAACGCTCGACGTACCGGCTCATCCAGTACATCGCGTCCGCGTCGCGCGCCAGCATGGGCTTGGCCGGCTGGTGCGTCGGAAACTTCGGAATCGCTGGTGCGGCGAGATGAGTCATGGGGGAAGGAGTCAAGGGTCAGGAGCCAGGGGTCAGGAGTTAGTAGAGCCACTTCACTTAGCCGCCGGGCTTGCCCGGCGCGACCTCACTTTGGTGAAACCTATCCCGCGCCCAGCGGCGCGGCGGATATCTGGGCGCCGCCGCCGAACTCGGGGGTGTCGGGCACCGGGGTTTCTTCTTCGAGCACCCAGGTGTCTTTGCTGCCGCCGCCTTGGGAGCTGTTGACGACGAGGCTGCCTTTACGAAGCGCGACGCGCGTCAGGCCGCCGGGCATGACGACGACTTTTTCGCCGTAGAGGATATACGGCCGCAGGTCGACCCGGCGGCCTTCGAACCGGGGCGGCATACCGTCGCCTTCGATGTGGCTGGGGCACTGGCTTAACTCGATGATCGGCTGGGCGATGAAGTCGCGCGGGTCGGCTTGGATCTTCGCGGCGAACTCGTCCCGCTCGGCCTGGGTGGACTGATGACCCATCAGCATGCCGTACCCGCCGGACTCGTTGGTGCTTTTCACGACGAGCTCGTGCAAGTGCTCGAGGACGTACCGTCGGTCGTCGCTCTCGGCGCAGATGTACGTCTTCACGTTCGGCAGGATCGGTTCCTGGTTCAGGTAAAACTTGATCATCCGCGGGACGAACGGGTAAATCGCCTTGTCGTCGGCGACGCCGGTGCCGACGGCGTTGACCAGCGCGACGTTGCCCATGCGGTAAACGTTCATCAGGCCGGCGACGCCGAGGGCGCTGTCGTGGCGGAAGGTGAGCGGGTCGAGGAAGTCGTCGTCCACCCGGCGGTAGATCACGTCCACGCGCCGCAGGCCTCCGGTCGTGCGCATATAAACGAACTGGTTCTCCACGACGAGGTCCCGGCCCTCGACCAGCTCGACGCCCATCTGCCGCGCGAGAAAGCTATGCTCGAAGTAGGCGGAGTTGTAGATGCCCGGCGTCAGGATGACGACGGTCGGGTCGGCCGCGTGGCGGGGGGCGCTGAACTGGAGCGTGCGGAGGAGGTTGAACGGATAATCCTCGATCGCGCGCACGCGGTAGGCGCTGAACAGCGCCGGAAAGACGCGTTTCATCACCGCGCGGTTTTCCAGCACGTAGCTCACGCCGCTGGGCGTGCGGCCGTTGTCTTCCA
>JBKJRK010000083.1:0-5475 GCA_046593135.1 Tepidisphaeraceae bacterium
CGTCGCCGCCGCCCCGGCGGTGGCGTTGCGGACGATCATGTCGTTGTCCTGGAGGTCCACCGTGCCCGTCCAGGCGTTGGTCGTGCCGGCGATGATAAGCACCGGGACGTCGACGACGGTGTCGGCCGCCGTGTCGGCCAGTACGGCAATAGCGCCGGCACCGACCGAAAGACTTCTAAGAGTTTGAGTGGAACCGAAATTGGTGATGCCGCTGTTGGCGTTAACGGCGAGGGCGCTGCCGCCGTTGGAGTTCAGGTTGACGGTGCCGCCGCCGGAACTGTTGGTGAGGGTGGCGTTACCCGCATTGGTCTGGGTGCCGCTGATGGTCAGCGTGCCGGCACCGGTCTTAAAGAGCGGCTTGCCGCCGGTGTTCATGAGCGCACCGGCGAGGGTAATGGAAGCGGCGGCGCCTTCGGTGTCGATGATGCCGCCCGTGCCTGCGCCGGAGGCGAGTGTTATCGAGGCGGGGATGGTGATGCCGGCGACAGTGGTGTGCAGCGTGCCGCCGTCGAGGACGATCGCCGCGTTGCCGGTCGCGCCGATCCGGCCGACGCTCAGCTTGGACCCGCTATTGACGTTCCACGTCGTGACGCCGGGCACGTTGGCCGTGTTTCCGGCAACACCGTTCAGAAGGACCGTGCCGCCGTTGACGGTGAAGCTGCTGTTGATAAGCGAGCGGTCCTGGGCGTTGGTCGGACTGGGAGCGGAATTGCCCGACAGGATGAGCGTACCGAGCCCGCTCTTGAATATGTTGCGCGCCTCGGGGGCGGTCGTGGTCCTGGCGTACAAACCACCTTGGAGCTCGAGGCTTCCCGCGGTGACGCCGAGATAGGCCTGCTGTACACCTCCGACGAGTGGGCCGCCAAGGCCGAGGTGCCCGGCAAAGGTATTGACGCCGCCGAGGTTGTCGATCTGGCCAAATCCCGACGCGCCGGTGCCTTCGGTGTGAATCCATTCGACGGCGTTGTAGTTCAGCCCCGGCGACGCACCCGGCGCGCGGAACGCGATGGTGGAGGCCGCGTTGGCGAGCTGGAACGTGTTGCCGGTGTCGACGGTGCTGGAGCCTGCGGTGCCGAGGGCGCCGTCTTTTTCGATGACGACGCGGCCGTCGAAAAGGTGGGTGAAATTCGAATAGGTGTTTGGGCTCGAGCCCGTGAGCACAACGTCGCCGCCGCCGAGTTTTGCCCACGACCGCAGCACACCGGTCGTGTCGTCCTGAATGACGCCGGAGAGCGTAAGTGTCGTGCCGGCGGCGGCGCTGACGTAGTTTAGCCCCGCGTTGCCTTGGGCGTGTTCCGTGCCGGCGAGGGTGACGCTTCCGGACCACGTGTTGTTGCCTGCGAGGTTTTGCAGCGCGCCGTTGCTGCCGAACCCGCGACCGCCGAGCTTGATCGGGCGGATGAAGTCCAGCCCGCTGCCGCTAACCTGGACCGCGCCGGACGTGCTGGTGCGCACGCCGGTCGTGCCGATCTGATTGACGCCGGTCAGCAGCAGGTTGCCGCCGGAGACGAACAGGTTTCCGGCAAACGCGCTGTTGTTTCCTGTCAGTTCGA
The DNA here is from genome assembly GCA_046593135.1 of Tepidisphaeraceae bacterium. Lineage (GTDB taxonomy): Bacteria > Planctomycetota > Phycisphaerae > Tepidisphaerales > Tepidisphaeraceae > JBKJRK01. Next base: position 1,554 of record JBKJRK010000083.1, read on the forward strand.
GGGTGCCAGTGCCGCTCTTGGTGAAATTTCCGTTGGTCAGCGGGATGGCGATGCGCAGCTCGGTCGAGGCGGTGCCGTCCGCGATGGCGAACGTGCGTGTCGTTCCCTGCAAATCGACAACGGGGCTGGCGACGCCGGCCTTGCCGAGGATCTGGCCCGTCCCGTCGGCGCCCGCGGTGAAGGTGACGTTGGAGCCGGTGCCGAGGAAGAGCGTGCCCACGTTGAGGGTGCCGCCGCCGGCGAATTCGAGCACGCCTCCGCTGGTCACATAGCCTTCGGTGAGCGTAACGCTGCCGCCGGACAGGGAAAGTGTGCCGCCCGCGCCGACCTGGCCGGTAAGCGAGGCGCTGAGCGTTCCGCCGGTGACGTTCAGTCGTTCGTTGAGGTTGATCCGCCGGACGCTGCTGGTCGTGCCCGCCGTCAGTTCAATGATGACGTCGTCATTCGGGCGGTTCAAGTCGACGTTGTCCTGCGAGCCGGGCAGGCGGGCGGTGGGCAGCGTCTGCGTGCCGATGGGACTTTGCCCGGCGCCGTAAACCGGTGCGGCCGGCGTTTCGCCGCTGTTCCAGTTGGCGAGCGTCGCCCAGTTGCCGTCGGCAGCGGTGGTCCACAGCGCGGGAACTTGCATGTCCTTGACGTATTCGATGTTGCCGTGAGCGACGTCGAGGTCGAGGTTGCTGTTGCCGCTGTTAAAGCTATTCAGCCGGCCGACACTCGTGTATTGCCAGATTTTCCACGGGTGAGCGCCTTGCACGTTGTCCCACTGGCCGTAGACGCTCGGGATCGAATCACCCGGGTTGGCCGACTGTACGAGGATCGAATCGGGGTCTTCCTGGTTGGGCCAGCGCGCGCTCCAGAGGTACGGCAAGGCGTTGACGACATTCGTGGGAGCCGGCGCGGGCGCGGTGGCGACGTAAGACGCGTAGTCCCCGCCGATGTAAACGGTCGGCCGGATCCCCTTCACTGCATAAATGCGGTTGGAAAATTCGATGGCGAACTGCGCGAGCGAGGCGGCGGTGCGCTGGTCCTGGCCGGACTCAAGGTCAAATACGGGCAGCAAATACCCCGGCCGCATCCAGGCGCCGGCCATTTGGATGAAGTGGTCGGCCTCGTCGATGCCGCTGTTGGCGGTGAGGTCCATCCGCCCGAAGTGGTAGGCGCCCGCGAGCAGGCCGGCCGACGTGGCGCGGTTAATGTTTTGAACGAAGTAGGGGTCGTCGTATCGATGCGAGAGGGTGTTGAGTCCGTTTAAGTTGTTCGGGTCGCTTTGGTCGTAGAAGCCGGTCGTGCCGCCGCGGCTGGAGCGAATGTAAACAAACCTGCGGTTTTCGACGTTGCGGATATTGCTCCACGTCGTCGAACCGATGTCTCCCTGCCAAGCCGAAATGTCCAACCCCAGGACGCGATCGCCCGTTGACGTGGGTTGCTGGACTTGGGCCGCGGCGGTTCCCGCAAAAATCGACGCGGTCGCGGCGGCGACCGCCAGCGCGATCTTCAAGGGCGCGTGGGCCGGGATCTGCATCGTCTGCGTCAAAGGTGCGCCCTCCAAGGTGCTTGGTCCGTACGAACGGGTAGCCTGGCTGTCGAGGCTAAAGAACATAACGTTGATGCCCCACAAACCTTAGCAATCATTACCTTATAATCGAATGGCAGCAACCTCGCTTTCGCAAGGTTCCGGCTGGCCTAAGCCAAGCCGACATCTCGATCATTTCCGCGAGCAACTTCATTGAGCAGATCGCCTCGGGAATCAAACGATCATGTAAATCACTACGTCTTATAACGTCTCGGGTTGGCATCGCTGCGTTTTCTTGCGAAATCCTCAAGGGCGCTTGCTGTGGTGCCGAAGCTCAATGGATAGGGCTATGCGGGCTATTCCAGATGGACGACTTAGACCATCCGGTAGCCCTCGAGTGCTGAACTCGACGACATTTCAGACCGGCAGAGTTAGTTCATGCACATTGGCGGGCGTGACGTGCATCGAGTGGAGGTAGGGGCGACGTAGAAGGCAGGTCCAAATGGCAGCCGAACCTGTAACCGCAATACTCCCCGCTTCCGTGGAACTCAGCGCGGCCCCCGTCGCTGAGCCGGCGGAAGACGCCGCGCTTGACGAAACCGTCGCGGTGCCGCCGGACGGAATTGAGCTGCTGATCAAGCCGCCGGACTCGGAGCCTACCAGCCATTACGAGCGAAGTTCGTTCCTCACCGCCAATGTCGGCGACGCGGTAGCGCGCATCGCCCCCGAAAACGCCGCCGCCGTCGGAGCCGGCCTCGCGTTAGACGCCGACGGCGTGACGCTCGTGGCGACGGCCGGAGGACGCGTCATCGTCGACAGGGGCGTGGTCCGCATCGAGCAGTCGATGACGATCGCCGGCAACGTGGACTTCGCCACCGGCAACATCGACTACACCCATGACGTCAAGGTCGGCGGCAGCATCGCGGACCTTTTCCGGGCTCACGTCGGCGGCTTTCTATACGTGCGCGGCGTGATCGAGGCGGCTGACGTGCGGGCGGGGGGCGGGCTCCGCGCGGCGGGCGGCATCTCGGGTAAGGGCAAGGGCCGCACCGTCGTCAACGGCGACGTCAACGCCAAATACGTCGCCAACGCCACCCTCGCCGCTACGGGCAACATTACCACCACGATGATCGCCCACAGCCGCGTCATCTGCGGCGGCAAGCTCACCGTCACCGAAGGCCCCACCCTCGCGGGTCATGCCACGGCGACGGCGGGCGTGAAGTGCACGGTGCTCGGTTCGCCGGCGGGCGTGAAGACGGTCGTAGAGGCCGGCTGCGACGAGACCCTCCGCGCCGCGGCGGTAACAAAAGTCCCCGAAGCCGAAGCCCTTCGCGTCAAGGCCGAGAAGATCCGGCGGACGGTCGAACCGCTGATGCGCAACCTCAAAACACTCAACGCACAGCAAAAGGAGCGGGCCACCGAACTGCTCTTTGAAGCCGACGAGTTTGAAACCCAGGCGAACACCATCGTCGCCGAACTCCGCCGCGCCTACGACACCCTGGCCGCCCGGTCCAAGTGCGAGGTCGTCGTCAGTGAAACGCTCTACTCGGGCGTCGTCATCAAATTCCCCGGCGTCTATACCGTCATCGGCGACGTGCTGCAGGGGCCGCTCCGCATCGCGACGCGTGTGATGCACGGCGAGACGAAGATCGTGCTCTATTACCGCAGCAGCAACACCGCCCACAGCTTGCCGACCCACGTCGATCCCGAGAACAACGTCGCCTCGCTTGAAAAACTCCTTCGACCGCCGGTCCCGGCGAACGCGGTGAAGAAGTAATACCGATTCCGGTAACTACCCGCGCTTCGCACCAACACGCCGCCGTTCCGGCGGCCGCGAATCAAATTGACGCACGCGTGCAGATAACTGTGGTTCGCGTCGTCAACTGCTTGAGTTAAACCAACCGGCGTCACGGTTCGATCAGCACAATCGTGGAAATACCGAGAGCGGGCACCTTGAACTCGACGACGGTGTCGGCGCCGAGGGGATCGGCGGTAAACGGCAATGCGCCCGTCGTCGCCCCGGCGTCTGCACTGATCGCCTTCACCGACTTCACTCGGCCCAGCGGGACGCGAACGCGTAACACGATGTCAGAAGCGGGGTGAGCCTTGTCCTCAAACGACGACAGGCGTTCGACGCCGAGGTTGTAGAGGTGGACGACCGTTCGACCTTTCTGATCGCGGATGATCGCACGCACGGCGGGCGCTGCTTTGATCTCCAGCGACGGGCGGATGGCGGCGGCGATGCTCTTCATCCATTCCCCTTCATCCGCGGCGACGACTAAAACGCCCGAGGCCTCGTACTTTTCGAGCGCGACCTTCTCGTTTGGTTGAAGGACCGCGCGGGATTCGACCAGGAACACCTGCCGGACTGGCATCCCCGGCGCGGTGCGCCGCCCGCCGGCCGTGCCG
>JBKJRK010000183.1:0-3736 GCA_046593135.1 Tepidisphaeraceae bacterium
GACGTGCGCGGTCGTCTTCGAAGACCGGAAGACGGTTGGTCTTGGTCTCCTTGGCAGTGGCCGGTGGCCAGTGGTCAGTGGTCAGTGATGACCCGTCGAGGGGCTCGTGTTTGCGGGCCACCGACAACTGGCCACTGGCCACTAGCTCCCGTGACAGGTCGTGATACTTCCCAAGGAAATGCCCATGGTCCTGCCGCGGGTTTTCTTTCCCGCGCACGGCTTCCACGATGTGCTCACGGTCGAACACCCCGACCAGGCGATCGATCTGCGGCACTTCGGAAAGCAACTTCGTCTTATGCCGCTGCACGAGACATCCGGCGACCACGACGCGCCTGCACCGCCCGTCGGTTTTCATGGCGACGGCTTCCCGGATGGCTTCGAGCGATTCGGTCTTGGAGGCTTCGAGGAAGCCGCAGGTGTTGATGACGATGGCGTCGGCCTGGGCCGCGTCGTTGGTGATCGTAATTCCGTCCTGCGCGAGCAGGCCGAGCATACGCTCGCTGTCCACGAGGTTTTTCGGACAACCCAGGCTGACAAATGCGACGGATCGGATGGGCTTTGGCCCAGCGGGCATTGGAAACTCCGAGCGACGAGGGGAAAAACTACGGATCGACACAGTAACCTAAAACGAGACGCACCGCGATGCGGTTCGAACGAAACCCGCGCCCCAAGGCAATCGCATGTGCCTCATTCGAGCGGGAAGCAGTAGGGGCGAACCTTGTGTTCGCCCTTCGTCCTGCGTCGAAAACGAGGGCGAACACAAGGTTCGCCCCTACGAATGCACTACGTGCGATCGCCCTAAATCCGCGCCTACGTACGATCCACCTGTCTCGGCGATTAGCGACAGCCCGCAGGTTCACTTTCCCCGCCCCACGTTTACGTGACAGCCTAATAGAGCAAGTTCGCCTCGATCTTAGCGGGCACCACTAATCCCCGCTTGCGGTCTCGCAGACCGGAGTGCGCTTTTCGGTCTGCGAAACCGCAAGTGGGCCGGTCGGCCGGGGCTGACACGACGCTATACCCGCTGCGGGCAGCAGTGAACTTGCTCCAGTAGAAAGTATTTCCCTACAGGAATAGGGTACATTCAACGTCGCATCATTTTTTCTGTATCTAAACGTAGGCTCTGAAACGGTTTGTCTACAGAATTTGCAACATCCAGTTCAATTGTTAGAATGGCCCTACTATGGCGATCCGCGCAAAAGAGCGACAATCTTCGACCCGGGGGCGGACTTCCGCCTTGGCAACGCGTGATGTGCGAAACCGCACGACGCGTGCCGCGGCCGGCCGACCCGTTCGTAAATCCGCTCCGGTGATCGAAGCCAAGCCCGTAGTCACCAGTATCACCAGCTATTCCAAGGCTTTGCGATTTCTTCAGACACTTGCCGACTACGAGCGGCAGCGGATCGTGCGTTACACGAGCCAGAATTTCGATCTGGATCGCATGCGGCTGCTGCTGAAGAAGCTCGGTAACCCGCATGACCAGTTCCGCTCTGTCCATGTCGCTGGCACCAAGGGCAAGGGCAGCACCTGCGCTATGGTCGCGTCGATGGTTCAGGCGGCGGGGTATAAGACTGGGCTTTACACCAGCCCGCACCTGATCGACATCCGCGAGCGGTTTCAGATCAACGGGGAGATGATCTCCCAAGCCGATTTCGCCCGCCTCGTCCGGCTCGTCGAGCCGATCGTCGCCCGCATGCGGCCGACGCCGACGTTCTTTGACGTGCTGACGGCAATGGCGTTTAAGTGGTTTGCTGAACAGAAGGTAGAGCTCGCCGTCGTCGAAACCGGCCTTGGCGGTCGGCTCGACAGCACTAACGTGCTTAAACCGGAAGTCTCGGCCATTACGAGCATTAGCAAAGACCACATGGCCCAGCTTGGCGGCACGGTCGCCAAGATTGCTGAGGAAAAGGCCGGAATCTTCAAGACCGGCGTTCCTGCCGTCACGGTCCAGCAGGATCCCGAGGTTGAGGCGGTGCTCAAGCGTGTCGCCGAGTCGATCGGCACGCCGCTCGACATCGCCGGCAAGAGCATCGAGTTCAGCTACCGGTTTGAATCGAGCCGGCTGCAAGGCCCGCACAACCGGATCTGCCTGACGACCCCGAACAGCAAGTTCGAGCACCTCGCCGTTCCCATGATCGGTGAGCACCAGGCGATCAACTGCGGCTTGGCCCTCTCGATCGTCGACCGGCTGAAGACACGCGGCCTGGCGATCAGCGACTCGCGCGCGATGGAAGGCCTCTCCAAGACGAGCGTGCCCGGCCGGATGGAAATGGTCAGCACCACGCCGCGCATCCTCGTCGACTGTGCCCACAACGCCGCCAGCCTCGACGCGATGATGAAGGCCATTGGCCAGCACATCCCGTACGACTCGATGGTGGTCATCTTCGGCTGCTGCGCCGACAAAGACGTGAGCGGGATGCTCGAGCGGATCACCAGCGGCGCCGACAAGGTGATCTTCACCAAGGTCAATAACATTCGCTCCGCCGACCCGAGTGAGCTCGCGGCCCAATACATCGAGCGTTACGGCAAGATGGCCCAAGTCGCCGCAACGCTCGAAGACGCGCTCGCGATCGCCTATCGAGCCGTGACGAAGGAAGATTTGATCTGCATCACCGGCAGTTTTTATCTCGTCGGTGAAGCGAAAAAATATTTCGCCGCGGCGCAAGCCTGATACGGATCGTGATTAATTCTCGCGCGAGTTCAGGGCCGCTGAAGCGGCCCTGCCGGGTGGAAAATTGAGACGTGACGCCCACACGGATAATCCCGATCCGTATGAGCCGCGGATTATTTTGACTAACCACAGAACGGCGCCGCCCTGTACCGGGCGGCGCCGCTATTTTTTTACCTTGCCGCCGTGCGGGTAACGAAAACAACTCGTTTCGTGGTCGTTAACCATGCCGACGGCCTGCATGAACGCGTAGCAGATCGTCGAGCCGACAAAGCGGAAGCCGCGTTTCTTGAGGTCCTTGCTCATCGCGCCCGACTCGGTCGTCGTCGCGGGCACTTCCTTCATTGATTTCCACGCGTTGACGATGGGCTTGCCGCCCACGAATCGCCAGACGTACACGTCGAAACTGCCGAATTCGCTCTGCACGTCGAGAAAGGCTTTGGCGTTTGAGACGGCAGAAGAGATCTTCAGCCGGTTGCGCACGATGCCCGGGTCGATGAGCAGCCGGCGCTCGTCCGCCGCGCCGAACCGCGCGACTTTCTCCGGATCAAACCGCGCAAACGCGTCTCGATACGCGTCCCGTTTTTTCAGAATTGTTTCCCAACTCAACCCGGCTTGCGCGCCTTCGAGAATCAGAAACTCGAACAACACCCGGTCGTCATGCGGCGGCGTTCCCCATTCTTCGTCGTGGTAGGCTTGCAGCAAGTCGTTACGCGCCCACGGGCATCGCTGTTTAGGCATGGCGTTATAGTCCTGGTGTGACGACGGCTACCGCTGCAATCATTTACCAATCCGGCGGACGATCCTTCCCTTTCACAACCGGCCACGAGCTGCCTTGCGGTCCCGTTTTACGCAATTTTCGAAGGCGTTTGTTCAGTTCCGTCTGCTGCGGTTTTGTAAGAACAGGCGCCGTCATTATTCCTGCCTCCGCCACTTATACGGGTCGTGATTAATCCTCGCGCGAGTTCAGGGCCGCTGAAGCGGCCCTGCCGGCTGGGAAATTGAGACATGACGCGCACGGATTAATCCCGATCCGTATTAGAGCGTTTTTCACGGCACCGTGGCGAG
>JBKJRK010000242.1:0-5001 GCA_046593135.1 Tepidisphaeraceae bacterium
TACGTAAGGGTCAAATGTTTCGCCGCGACGCGCAGCGGAGCGCTTTTCGGGTGAGCCCAAAAGCGCTCCGCTGCGCGTCGCGGCGGAACGGGTCAAATAAATGCGACACCACGACGACTTACGCAGTCGCACGTGCGATCTCAGCGGGCACGTAATTCCCCCCTGAAAGAATGACCTTGAACGCTTCCTCGGGCGACAACTCGAGAATTCGCACATCCGTAACGGGCACGAAATACAGCCTGCCGTTCATCGGGTTGGGTGCGGCGGGGACGAAGACGCAGCACGTGGTCGGGTCGCCGTCGAGGGGGTGGCCGGAGGTGAAGGCGAGCGTGCGGGCGCGTTGGCTTTCGATCTGGACTAACGCGACTTTCGCGAAGATGCCTTCCTTTCCGCCGGGCGTCACGGAGATGTGTTTCCACGCCTGGTAGAGCTCCTTGAGCACGGGCATGCGAAGCAGCACGCGGTCGACGACCGTGATGAGCCACCGGCCGAGCAGGCTGTTGACGAGCAGTCCGAGGGCGTAGATCAGCGCCACGGCGATGGCGACGCCGACGAACGGGATGTTGATCCTGAACAGGTCGCGGACCGGCTGGCGCGTGGCGCTTTCGACGTAGATAATCACCACCGCCGTCACCACGATCGGAGCGGCGGCGAAAATGCCGGTAAGGAACGTGTTACGCAGGTGTTTTTGAAGCGAACTCATGTCCGCGGCATTCTGGCCGGTCGAGGCGCAATTCGCCAAGCAGCCGGCGTTAGAAAGGAGGGGAATTTTTGGAAGTATTTTGGGTCGATTTGAACATGCAATGCAAAACATGCAATGCAAAACCGGTCAATCAAAGAGGCGTCCGCGCCGTTCATTGATTAGTTTTGCATTTTTCGTTGCATGTTCTTCATTCGGGCTTTTCGGAATGCGCCGCTGCACCCCTCGACTCTACCCCGTCGCCCGGCGCGGGCAGGTGCTTGCCGCCTTCGGCCATGATCTCGGCGACGTAGCCTTTGATCCGCTCGTCGTTGAGCAGTTGACTCATCAGCACCCGGCGGTAGCCGGTCGAGCGGAGCTGCTCTTTCACGGAATCGGTTCGCTCCTGCCTCAGTTTTTCGTTCTGGGCGTACAGCGCTTCCTCGAGCGCTTCGTTTTCCAACAGCAAGGCGTACATCGCGTCGGCGTGCTTGTTCCCCGAGCTGAACAACCCGCCGAAGCCGGCGGCTTTTTTCCGGTATTCGTCGACGCGAATGTTGAGCGCTTTGGCCTGCTCATTCAGTTGGGCATTCTGCTGCTTGAGGTTTGCCACTTCCTGCTCGTAGAGCGTCTTGAAGCCGCGCTGGGCGGTGAACAATTCCTCTTCCTTCTTCGCGATCAATTTCGCCGCCCCTAGTGCGCCGAAGAGCCGGCCGAGCCGGTAGCCGAGAAACAGAATCAGCACGGCGACGGCCGAGTAGACGACGACCTCGAGGGTGGTATTGGGGAGATGCATAAGTCGGATTGTAGTCGGTTGTTTGATCGGCGCGAGGCGGAAATTCATCCGGCCGGCGCGGGTTGAAGGCGTTTTTTCTTTGGAAAAAAGCCCACGCAGAAGCTCAACGCCATCGCGACCCAGAACAGCCAGAACGCGACGGAACTGGGACTGTGGAAGTCAATCGGGTGTGGACGATCCGGCGAAGCGAAGAATCTATTGCCGGCCCAATCGATGCAAAGCTTCAGGCCGATGATGACCACCAGCAGGTACGCCGCCGTCTCGAAGCGCGGAAACCGGTCGAGCATCTTGATGAACAGCACCGCGGCAAAGCGCATGAGAATCAGCCCAAGAAATCCACCCAGTATGACGACCCACAGCTTCGGATGCGCCGCGCCGACCGGATGATCGACCGGCGGCTGCCCGACCACGCCGATGGCGGCGACAATCGAATCGACCGCGAAGGCGATGTCGGTCATCTCGATCACGAAAACCGTCGGCCAGAACGCCGCGGTTTGGCGGGAACGCACCGCGTATTCGAGAGCTCCCGTGGGCGCGGGCGTGCGGGAATTGATCTCCTGCTCTTCCTCCGTCGGCGTCAATTCTCGACCCGTCTGTTCGTCAACAAGAATAGGGTGCCCGTCGGGACCGATGCGGATCAGCTCTTTCTCAAGGTCATGCACGTCAAAGAAGAAATGCTTCACGGCGACGTAAATCAGGTACGCGCCGCCCAAAAGCTTGAAGACCGTCCACTTCAGCAGAAACGTCGCCGTCGCGATGGCGATGACCCGGAAGACGAGGGCGCCGACGAGGCCGTAGGTGAGTGCTTTTTTCTGTTGGTGTTTTGGCAGGCGCTTGGCGAGAAGGCCGAGCACCAGGGCGTTGTCGATCGAGAGCACGCCTTCCAGCACGATGAGCAGGCCGATGATGGCCAGGTCGTGGGATTCGAAAGTCTGTCCAAACATCGCCGCCTCGTGGGGTACCGCGGGCGTCGCCCCGCACGGGAGGACGCGAGACGCGTGAAAAACGTTAACCCCTTTTATGCCTCGTGCGTCGAAATGTACACCCGTTTCCCCCGAACTCTCTTCTGCCTCGCCGCAACTTCCGCTAAACTGCACCCAATGCACCGGGACATCGATCGCGTCCTCATTTCGCAGCAGCAGATTGCAAAGCGGGTCGGCGAACTCGCGCGACAGATCACCGCCGACCACTCCAGCGGGGGAGAGGTCACTATCGTGCCAATCCTCACCGGGGCCATGATCTTCTGCGCAGACCTCATCCGGCAGATTCCGATTGCCATTCAGATCGGCCTGTTGACGGTCAGCAGCTACCCGGGCCGGAGCCTCCGGACCCAGGGGGCGCAGGTCGTCGGCCAACAGCTCGGCGACGTCCGCGGCCGCCACCTGGTGCTGGTCGACGACATCCTCGACAGCGGCGGCACGCTTCGTTTGGTCACGGGCTTGCTCGGCGAACTGGGCCCGGCCAGCGTGCGGACGTGCGTGCTGCTGCGGAAGAATTTGCCCACGGCTCAGGCGATCCGCGCGGATTACGTGGGATTTGAAATCCCCGACGAATTTGTGGTCGGCTACGGACTCGATTACGACAACTACTACCGAAATCTACCGGACCTCGTTACGCTGAAGGCCGAAGCCATCGAACGCAGCAAAGCGTGAACGCCTCGCCCCTTCAACCCGTTCAAAGCCCGTGCCCGCCCCGGCGCGTCCGCGCGGGCCGCTTCCGCTTAGCGGAAGCGGCATCGACGGACGTGTTGCGCCCCCCCTGCGTCGTCGCGGCGGCCAGCGAAGGCGGCGTCGCCACCGCGGCGCCGGCCAGCCCGCTCGCGACGTCTCTGGCGGCGCTGCTGTCCCGACACATCCTCCGCGACGGCGAGCTCGTCCTGCTGATTCTCAAGCCGTCGCTGTGGTTCATCGTCCTGGGCGCGATGCGCTTCGCCGCGGGCGTCTTGATCGTCATCATTGCCACGCGGCTCTGGCTCCCCCGCGCCTCGCTCCGCGCCGCGGAAGTCGGCGTCTTTCTGATCGCCGCCCGGGTCATGTGGGTGGTCCTGCAGTGGATGGGCCGGCTCTACGTCCTGACCGACATGCGCGTCCTCCGCCTGTCGGGGGTGTTCAACATCGACATCTTTGACTGCCCGCTTCGCAAAGTCGGCCAGACCCGCATGTACCGCAGCTTCCGCGAACGCGTCCTGCGGCTTGGCTCCATCGAAATTATCCCCGCCGACGACGCCTGCCCTCCCGGCGAATGGCGGACCATCAAACGCCCCGAAAAAGTGCTCGAAACCATTCAAGCCACCGTCCGCCGGGCCAAGCAAGGCGGCGGAAGCTGCGGGCTGGGGTAGGGCGCCAATCCCGAGAAGTTTTTCTTCCCTTTCTTGCCGCCGATGACTTACAGTAATCCTCGATCGATTTCCGCGCCGTTTGGCGAATGGGGTGTCGCGAGTCGTTGAGTTTCATCCCTTTCGGGGAGCACATCATGATTACACCGGCACCGGCCGCGGGTTCCGTGGCGTCACCGCGTTTAGGGTTGTGGTATTTCTTGATCGCGCTGGTGGTTCTTGGGATTGTCGGGCTCCTGTGGTTCTCGGGCGCGTTCAGCCCTCAGCCTCGGATGGCGTTGGTGACCGCGAGCGAGGGCCAGTACTGGGACCACGTCGTGAAAGGCGCGCAGGACGCCGCCCAGCGGTACGGCGTGCGGCTCGACGTCGTCCGCCCGCCGAGCGACGAGCCGTCACAGTCCAAAGCCATCCAGGGTCTAATCTCGCAGGGGTACGACGGCGTCGCCGTCAGCCCTAATGACGCCGCGCTCCAGGCCCGCACGCTGGCGGAGCTGGCGGCGAAGACCAACCTCGTGACCTTCGACTCCGACGCTGCGGTCTCGCGACGCCTGTGCTTTGTCGGCACCGACAACTACAACGCCGGGCGGATGTGCGGCCAGCTCGTCCGCGAAGCGCTGCCGGAAGGCGGGGCCGTCGTGATCGCCATCGGCAGCACGGAGAAGGAGAACGGCCGGCACCGCCGGCAGGGCCTGATTGACGAACTTCTCGGGCGCTCGTTCGAGCCGGACCGTCCCACGGACCCCGTCGTGCCGGAGCTCAAGGGTCCGCAATACACCGTGCTGGCCACGCTGGTCGACGGCATCAACCCCGGGCGCGCGACGGACCTGGCGGGCGCCGCGTTAAAGGACCACCCGGACGTGAAGTGCATGGTCGGGTTGTTCGCCTACAATACGCCCTCGCTCTTGAAGGCGCTCCAGAAAGCCGGCAAGCTCGGGAAGGTGAAAGTGATCGGTTTCGACGCCAACGACGAAACGCTCGCCGGGATCGACAACGGCCACGTCTACGCGAGCATCGTGCAGGACGCGTACAACATCGGGTACTGCTCGATTCGCATTCTCGCCGACGCCGCCTCCGGCGAGCCCAATGCGTCTCCGCTGTTCCCGACGTTTCATTTGCAGCCGGACCCCATCAAGAAGGACAATCTTACCGAAATGCGTGCCGCCTTGACGAGCCGGACCAAGCCCGTCCAAC
>JBKJRK010000063.1:0-8509 GCA_046593135.1 Tepidisphaeraceae bacterium
GCCGCCCAGCTGCGCTTCGTGCGGTTCAACCGTGCGGGCGAGGACCTCCTCGGCGTCCCGCGCGCCGAGCTGATCGGCAAGAACGACTACGACCTCTTTCCACGCGAGCAGGCCGACGCGTTCACGAAAAAGGATTACACGGTGCTCGCGGGCCGCACCGCCGTCGACATCGCCGAGGAGCCGCTCACGACACCGGCTGGTGGTGCGCGCCTGCTCCACACGAAGAAGATCCCGATCCTCGGACCTGACGGCGCGCCTCGCTACTTGCTCGGCATCTCCGAGGACATCACCGAGCGGCGCGCGTCCGAAGAGCAACGCGTCCGCCTTCGCGTCGAGCAAACGGCTCGCGCTGAAGCGGAAGCGCTCAACCGTGAGCTGCGCGAGGAGCGCGAGCTGCGCGAGCGGTTCGCCGCCACGATCACGCACGATCTCCGCGCGCCGCTCGCCGCCATGCTCACGTCGGCAGAGCTCATCCGGCGCTATCCCGACAAAGAGGACGCGCGCGAGCGCCTGACCAACCGCATCATCAGCTCCATCGAGCGCGCCGATAAGATGATCCAGAAGCTGCTCGACGCCCACCTCATTCGCGCCGGTCGACACCTGCCGCTCGACGTCACGTCGTGCGAGCTGCGCGGGATCGTCGCCGACGCGCTTGACGAGCTGTCGGTGGTGCACGGCAATCGCTTCGTGCTCGAGCCCGGTGACAACGTGGATGGCTTCTGGGACGCGAGCGCGTGGCGTCGCGTCGTCGAAAACCTCGCGACGAACGCCGTGAAATACGGCGCGCCAGGTGGCCCCGTGACGTGCACGCTGTCGCGCATCGAAGATCAAGCGCGCCTCGTGGTTCACAACGAAGGCCGGGTTATCTCGCCCGAGGAGCAGACGCAGATCTTCAGCGCGTTTCATCGCAACGTGGGCGCCCGCGACGCCGGCGGCGGCTGGGGTCTGGGCTTGGCGCTCGTGCGCGGCATCGCGGAGGCGCACGGCGGCCGCGTGGATGTGGAGAGCTCGGCGCAGCAGGGCACGCGCTTCATCGTGACGCTGCCGCTCGACGCGCGCGTCGCTGCCGCCGGCGAGGCGTGAAACCGGTACGTGGGAGCGAAACACCGGCGCCGCCGGCCTGGCGCGTCCGCAGACGCTAGGATCGACGCATGATCGACGCGACGCTGCCGACCACCCCGACGAGCGCCGGCAGCGACGCCGGCGTCCTCGCCTTTGCCGAGATGCGGCGACGATCCGCGCGCGAGCGGTTCTTCCAGCGCGGCGCGACCGGCTTCGTCGTCCCGGCTCTCATCGGCGCTGTGGTCGCGTGCGGATCGTTCATCGCGAGCACCGGCGCAATCGACGGAGCCGCCGCGGCGCCCCATGTGCGGCACATGTTCGTCGGTGCGTTCTTGTTCGGCGCGTCGTTCGTCGGTTCGTTCGCATCGCTCGCCGCGGCGCTGGCCGCCAGTGAACGTGTGCGCACGACGGTCAACGACGAATAGGTGGTGCTCCGGCATCGTGCGTCGCTCGTCGCGCTCAGCGGCGCGCTCCGCCACGTGCACGGACGGTCGAACGACGAGCCGGCATCGGGCCAGGTCCGCTCCAGCACGTCGCTGATTGACCCCCTTCGACGTTGCGTGGTCTGGTCCGCGCCCCTGCGATCCCGCAGACGAGGAGTCATCACATGACGACGTACACCAAGAGCTTCGGCAAGCCCGATGAGACGCGCCCCTTCCAGGGCCACGGTCACCTGGACGTCCTGCAGTTCGACGATCGCGCGACCATCGGCCGCGGCGTGTTCGCGCCCGGGTGGAAGTGGTCCGTGGATGTGAAGCCGCTCGCGAAGACCGACAGCTGCCAGAGCACGCATACGGGCTACTGCATCTCCGGCAAGATGACGGTGCGCATGGAGAACGGCGAAGAGTTCACCGTCGGCCCCGGCGACGCGTTCCACATGCCCGCGGGGCACGATGCGTGGACCGTCGGCAACGAGGACTGCGTCCTCATCGACACGACCGGCGTCAAGTCCTACGCGAAGAAGTAGAGCAGCGCCGCAGCGGCAGCGGGCTCGCGTCGGCCGCCGGCGCGCCCGCCGTTCGCACGTCAACCGCCGCGCTGCGCGAGCACCACCGCCGGCGTGCGCGACGACGATGCGACCCGTCGCCGCGTCGTCGCGTGTTCACGCCGGACAGGCCACTGCCAACCGACCTTATTCATGAATGGCTGCCAGCCTTTGCAATTCATCTGAAATCTTGTCGGGCGGCAGAACGAAATCAACATGGCCTGAAGCCTGAGCGCTAAGAGGCATGCTTCCTACTTCGGCAGACATGTCCTGCGCAAAGGTTGCGCCTCCCTTTGCCTTGATGTGCCGACATCCCTCGGAACCGTCGCCATCATACCCAGACATGACAATGCCGATCGCACGTGCCCCCATTGCCTCTGCCAAAGACGTGAAAAACAGATCTATCTGCACGTTCCTCTTGGTTCGCGGGGAAACGACCTTGAATGCAAAGCTCTCAAGGAGAAGATCCGCGTCCGGAGGGATCACGTAGACGTGATTCGCTCGTATCGGCATGGCGTCGGAAGCGACCATGACTGGCATTTTCGTGTGGCGAGACAGGATTTGCGCCAACTGGCTATTGGCGGAAGGGTAAAGATGAGCAACGATGACAAAGGCCATGCCCGTCTTGGACGGCAGGGCGTCCAGGAGCGCTTTATATGCGCTCAGGCCTCCAGCCGAGCCGCCGATACCCACAATGAGAGCAGGATGTGATTCTCCCATGGCTTTCACGCCGGGCGCATTTTTTGGTTTTCGGAAATGCTCTTACCAGCTTTCCCTTTTTGACTAGGGCCTCCATCCATTGGCACCAACTCAATTCCGCCATCGCTCAGAACCAACTTATGGATGTCGCTGGAGTGACCCATGCCACGAGACTTGACAATATAGAGCCCACGAATGCGTTTTTTGCCCGCGTCTTCTTCGAGCTCTCGGACCACGATCCAGGTGTCGATGAGAGACGAGACGCCGATCTCGCCGCTCGTGTAATTCTGTTCAGTTGAGGAAACCAGACTCGTAAAAAACCCCGTCATACCCCTGGACTTCAGAAGATCAATCATGCGAGTCACCATGGATTGGATCTCACGTGGACTCCCCTCACCGATGAGGCTCGTCAAGGGATCTATGACAACAGATGCCGGCTTGAAATCTGAAATGGTCTTGTAAAGACCAAGCAGATGCATCTCCAGACCGAAGAAGGAAGGCCGAGTAGATACAATCCTGAGAAGTCCCTTTTTCACGTATCGGTCCAGGCGGAGATCAATGGAGCTCATATTCTGAATGAGTTGCCCTGAAGACTCCTCGTACGACAAGAAAAGACAGCGCTCTCCGCGCCGGCATCTTTCCATTGCGAACGCAGCGGCGAGACTCGTCTTCCCTGTGCCGGCGGTACCTGAAACGAGCACCGTGCTGCCCCTGGTATAGCCTCCACCACGGAACATCTTGTCCAACGATGGAATTCCTGTCGAAACCCTCTCCCTTGTGCCTGGCTGATCCAGCCCCGCAGAGGTGATGGGAATCACCGAAAGTCCATCCTTGTCAATGACAAATGGATATTCGTTCGTTCCGTGCTTCGAGCCACGGTATTTAATCACGCGAATTCTGCGAACAGAGATCTGCCCATCCACTCGGTTGTCGAGGAGGATGATGCAGTCAGAGATATACTCCTCCAACCCGTGACGAGTAAAGGAGCCCGGTCCCGGCTCGCCGGTAACGATCGCCGTCACCTGTTTGTCCTTGAGCCATCGGAAGAGTCTTTTTATCTCTAGACGAAGGACGCCAGCGTCTGAGATGCCCGCAAAGAGCGACTCGATGGAGTCCAGGACGACGCGCTTGGCGCCAACGGAGTCAATCGCATGCTCCAAGCGGACAAGGAGTCCTTCCAGATTGAAGTCGCTCTCTTGGATGTCTCTGCGCTCCAGAAGAACGTGCTGAAGCAGAATCTTTTTCTCTGCGACAAGCCCCCGTAAATTCATGTTGAGGGCGGCGACGTCTTTGTAGAGCTCGTCTTCCGTCTCTTCGAATGACATGAAGACGCCAGGCTCGTTGTAATCGGCCGCGCCATTGATGATAAAATCAAGACCCAGCAGGGTTTTCCCGGAGCCCGTGCCTCCACCAATCAGGGTAATGCGATTTTTCGGAAGCCCACCCTCTGTGATCTCGTCAAAACCCTTGATGCCGGTTGGGCACTTGTGCAGCTGATTGCGATCAGAGGTCTTCTTTTTCTTGGGAGTTTTCTTGAGATGGTTGGGCATACCCCATCTAAGAACCCGCAAGCCCAGGCGCACGTTGCGCACTGTCGGTCGCCAGCACCACGGGTCCATGATCCGGCGTGGTGGTTCTCACGGCACGACGTCCCTGGAATACTTTGGCCGACTTTGGTCTACTTTGGATTGCAGAACAGGGCGGCCGCGGGGTAGGTTGCCGCCCTGACATGTTCCCGGCTGACATGTGCTCTGCCGCCTTCATCTACAGCCTCGAGGAACAGCCCTCATGTTGGAGCCAGAGCCGTGGGTCTCCGTCGAGGACGCTGCCAAGCACCTCGGCGTGGTGAAGGACTCTGTCTATCGTTGGATAGAGAAGAGGGGGCTCCCGGCGCAAAAGATCGGCAAGCTTTGGAAGCTCAAGCTGTCCGAGGTGGACGCGTGGGTGCGTGCCGGCGGCGCGGCAGCCACGGACGACGAAAAGGGCGACGACGCGAACAGCGGCGCAAAATGAGCCGAGAGCCGAGAGCTTCGGGCGTCATCGGAGCGAAGCCCGCCAAATTGGGGACGATCCATGACTTCGAGTGAGAACGATCCGCGCGATTTTCAGGAGCCATCCGACGGACAGGCGACCGATCCGTTTTTCATTGTCGGCATCGGCGCCTCGGCAGGTGGGTTGGAAGCGCTCACAGCTCTTCTGGGGCGCGTGACCATCGACGGAGCGGCGTTTGTCGTGGTGCAGCATCTGGCGCCTACCCAGAAGAGCATGCTCACCGAGCTCCTCGGCAGAGCGAGCAAGCTCGAGGTTGTCACCGCCGAGGACAGAGCGCAGGTGAAGCCCAACTTCGTCTATGTCACCCCGCCAAACGCTGAGATCTCTATTCTGAATGGCTCACTGCACGTGGTCTCACCTCTGGTTGGAACGGGCCGGATTCCACTGCCGATCGATTCGTTCTTTGGCTCGCTCGCGCAGGACCGCGGCGCACACGCCATGGGCGTTGTCCTATCCGGAACGGGAACCGACGGGACATTCGGCCTGCAGGCGATCAAGGCCGCTGGCGGCATCACCTTCGTCCAGGATCCTGAGACCGCAAAATTCGACGGGATGCCGCGCAGCGCGCTCGACAGCGGTGCGGCTGATTTTTGCCTGTCGCCCGAGGCCATCGCAGCCGAGATCTTGAACGTCAGCGAGCAGCCCTACCTGCGCCGGCAAGCCGCCTTGCCGGCGATTGAAAAGTACATGGGGGAGCTGTCGGGGCTCATCAAGAAAGCGTTCGGGATGGATCTCGGCGACTACAAGCCGAACACGATCGAGCGGCGCCTCCAGCGGCGAATGGCTGTGCAGCGCATCCAGAGCGTGGCTGACTACCTTCGATTCTGCAAGAACGACGCGAAGGAGTTGGCCGCACTGCACCGCGATCTCCTGATCAACGTCACTGCGTTCTTTCGGGACGGGGCTCCGTTCGATGTTCTCAAGAGAGAATATCTCTCGCGAATCATCGAACGAAAGAAAGACGGAGACTCGCTTCGCGTCTGGGTACCGGGTTGCGCCTCGGGCGAGGAAGCCTACTCCATAGGCATCTGTCTGCTCGAGTTGCTCGATGAATCGCAACGCACGCTCAAGGTGCAGATCTTCGGCACGGACGTCGACGCCGAGGCGGTTGGGCAAGCGCGACGCGGCATCTACCCACCCAACATCGAGGCCGCCGTTTCCCCGGAACGCCTGCGCCGCTTTTTCGTCAAGACCGACGACGGTCAATTTCAAGTCTCGCGTCGCGTCCGCGACCTCGTGGTATTCTCGGCGCAGAATCTCTGTCGAGATGCACCGTTTTCGCGCCTCGATCTGGTGTCCTGCCGGAACGTGCTCATCTACCTTCAGCTCACCGCTCAGCAAAAGGTGATGCGCATCCTGCACTACGCCCTGCTGCCCGATGGGTATCTCATGCTCGGAACGTCGGAGAGCGTTGGCGAATTGTCGGACCTCTTCGCCCTCGCCGACCGCAAGAACAAGATCTATTCGACGAAGCATGTGGCGATGCTGCGTGCGCCCCTCGATGTCGACATCGGCGGGCAGCCGATGGCACCGTCGGTCCCGCCAGCGGCGTTTGGATCGCAGCGGCCGACAAGGAGTATCGCGCATCTCGCCGATCGGAAGATCCTCGACCAGTACGCGCCCCCGGGTGTCGTCATCAACGAGCACCTCGAGGTTCTCTACTTTCGCGGGCGCACGGCGCCGTATCTCGAGCAGCCTTCGGGTGTCGTGACGCACGGCCTTCTGAGGCTGGCAAGGCCCGAGCTGCAGCCGCCACTGAAGAAGGCAATCGAGCAGTCATTGAAGACCGGCGAGGTGACCACAACCAGTTCGCAGCTCAAGGATGGCGAGGCGGGATTCCGGCCGCTGACGTTGGTGGTGCAGCCGCTGAGAGACCCGGAGACCAAGGCCCGCTGCCTGCTCATCCTGTTCGAGGAGCCTCGGGGTGTCGGCGAGTCGTCGGCCGGTCGGCCATCGGTCACGCTGCCCGCCCCACCGGAGGCCGACGAACGCGTGCGGAACATGGCCCAGGAGCTTGCGCTCACGAAGGACTATCTGCAGAGCACCATCGAGGAGGTGGAGCGGACGAATGAGGATCTGAAGTCCGCCAACGAAGAGCTGCAGTCGTCCAATGAAGAATTGCAGTCCACCAACGAGGAGCTCGAGACCTCCAAGGAGGAGCTTCAGTCGACCAACGAGGAGCTGATCACGCTCAATGAAGAGATGCACAATCGCATGCGGGATTTGAGCGCCTCAAACGACGACCTGCACAACGTTCTCCTCGGCGTCGACCGTCCGATGGTCATCGTCGACCTCGATCTTCGCATTCGCCGGTTCACGCAGTCCGCGGAAAAGGTTTTGAATCTCGTTCCCGCCGATGTCGGACGTTCCGTCGCGCAGATCAATTCGTTTCTTGGTGGCTTTGGCATCGAAAAACTCGTTTCGGACGTGATCGCGAATGTCTCGAAAATGGAGCAGGAGGTTCAGGCCACAGATGGGCGCTGGTATCTCCTTCGGGTCGCCCCCTATAAGACGCTCGATCTGACGATTCGGGGGGCGACGATCGTCTTGATTGATATCGAGGTGACGAAGCGACGCTCCGAGTTGGTCCTCGCGATCGACGACTACGCCGACGAGTTTCTTGCCGCGGTCCAGCATCCACTCATGATCCTCAACGGCGACCTCTCGGTCATCTGGGTCAACAGTCTCTACTACTCGACCTTCGGGGTCATGCGCGAAGAGACCCTGGGAACACCCCTTGAAAGGGTCTCGGGTGGTCGGTGGAAGAGCGCCGCGCTCGACAAGGCGCTGCATGAAACCATCTCGGGGGGCAAGCCCTTCCGACAGGTGGAGCTCGACATCGACGTGCCGCGGCAGGGCCGCACTTCGACCATGGTCGGCGGCAGCCGAATTCGCGGCATTGCGAATCAGACCATCCTGGTGCTCCTCTCCATCGAGGGCGAATTCACAAAGTCCAGCCCTGGCCGGGAGGTGTAAGGGATGGCGACCAGCGATCGCAACGACGCAGACGAGCGCGAGCGGCTCATCCACGATCTGGAAGTGCACCAGGCCGAGCTGGAGTCGCAAAATCGCCAGCTGCGCGAGACACAGGAAATGTTCGAGCAGTCACGCGCGCGGTATGCCGACCTCTACGACTTTGCCCCTGTTGCCTATTGCACCTTCGACCCAAACGGCGTCATCCGCGAAATCAACCTGGCAGGCGCCTCGCTCCTTGGCCAGGAGCGCGGGTCCCTCGTCGGCAGACAATTCACCGCTTGCGTCTCGATGACGGACGAGATGGTCTTTGTGAATCATCTTCGCGAGTGTATGGCCGGTCCCGGTCGCTGCACGACTGAGATAACCCTCCTGCAAGCCGGCCGCGAAGCCCTGGTGCTTCAGGTGGCGAGCGCTCCGTACTCTGAGGCAGATGGGGTGGCGTGTGGCTGTCGCAGCGCGCTCACCGACATCACAGCTCGCAAGAAAGCAGAAGACGCGCTGCGCCTGGCGGTCCGCATGCGCGAGGATTTCCTTGCCATCGTTTCCCACGATCTGAGAAATCCGCTGAGCTCGATTTCCATGAGCGCCGACCTGCTCCTCAGACGCGTGCCAGACCCGGAACGGCGACTGCTGGGCCGCGGGCAGCTCGAGATCATCGTGCGCGCGGTCAAGCGAATGACTCGGCTGGTCAATGACCTTCTCGACCTATCCAGCATGGAGGCCGGCCACCTCTCG
>JBKJRK010000142.1:0-6258 GCA_046593135.1 Tepidisphaeraceae bacterium
CCTGCGGCCCCAGCAGATCGTCGGCCTCTACACCGGCCGCTGGCCGATCGAGACCACGTTCCAGGAAGCTCGCGAGCACCTGGGCCTGGAGACGCCACGGCAGCGTTGCGAACGATCGGTGCTGCGGACGACGCCGTGCTTGCTGGGCTTGTTCAGCGTCGTGTGCCTGACCTTCGCCGCCCACGCGAGAGGCCGCCGCGTTCGCCCGACCAACGCCGCGGCGTGGTACGCCAAGGCCGAGCCAACCTTCTCCGACGCGGTCGCTACGGTCCGCCGGCTGATCTGGGAGGAAACAATAATCAGACCCCGGTGCCGGGGGCGGGGTCCGGAGAAATGGCCGACGCCGCTCCGCGAACTGCTGCTGGATTGCCTCGCCCACGCGGCATGACAAGAGCAAAGTGCAAAAGTCGAGATGAGACGTCTGCGGTTGATCGCGGTCGATCGGGTGCGGCGGTACACTTCGCGCCGAGGTTTGGGAGCCGAAACTGGCATGCGCGGAATAATAGTGAAACGGGCGTCGTCGCGCGAGGCTTGCTCGGGCCTACTTGTATTCATATTGCTGTTGGGTTGGCCGGTGTGCGCAAGCTCCGCGTGGGGGCATCCGCTCTCACAAGGTGCGCTCGACGTGACGGTCTTCGCCGAGCGTGTGGTTGTGCGGGCGCGCGTGACGGTGGAAGAAGTCGTCGTCACTGACATGTTGACGACGCCCGACAACGCCGCGAGCGACGGGGCGCCCCGGCCGGCCGACGCCATTTACACACGGCACGCGGCGTATCTCGTGGGGCATCTCGCCATAACGGCGGATGACAAGCCGCTAGGCGGACGGGTGGTGAGCGTCGCCGCGCCGACGACCAAGCCTGCGGCCGAGCGGGCGGCGCCGGACCGGGAGCACGTCGTTTACGAGCTCGAATATTCGCCAGCGAGCGACGCCGGCATCACCACCCGGCCGGCGAAAATGACGCTGCGGCAAGACGTGTTGGTCGGCGTTCATTTCACGCCGGGGGTGACATGGGAGGCGTCTTACGCGACACGCATCAAGGCCGGCGACGGCCCCGCCACCGAAGGGCTTTTGCTGACGTCGAAGCAGCCGATCGTTTACGACTGCGACTGGCTCGCCGCAACTCCCGCCGCCGGCGCGGCGCCGGGGGATGTCCGCGTGGACCGCTGGCGGATGGGCCGCGATTACATCGCCCACGGCGTCCACCACATCCTCGGCGGCTACGACCACCTCCTGTTCATCAGCGCCCTTGTGCTCGCCGCCGTGAACCTGGTCGATCTGGTAAAAGTGGTCACCGCGTTTACCCTCGCACATACCCTGACGCTTACGCTGGCCGCGCTAAAACTCGTAAACCTCCCAGTGTCGGTCGTTGAACCGATGATCGCCGGGAGCATCGTCGTCGTCGCTGCCCAGAATGTCTTCTGGCCGAAACAAACGCGCGGATGGTCCCGGCTTGCGGTCGCGTTCGGGTTCGGATTGTTTCACGGCCTGGGCTTCGCCGGCGGGCTCCTCGATGCGATGCAAGGCATGTCGGGAACGACCATTGTCCTGGCAATTGCCGCCTTCAGCCTCGGCGTCGAGATCGGCCACCAGATGATCGTGATCCCGCTGTTCGGATTTCTCAAAATTGCCCGCCAAACGTGTCGGGAACCCGCCGAAAAAGACCGCGTGTCGATGCTCACACTCCGCTACGGGTCGGCGATTATTTGCGTCGCCGGCATGTATTACCTCGTCGGCGCGCTGGGCTCGGCTTTCTCGGTTGCCGGGCGCGGCTAGCGTGGTTCGCACCCCCGTAGCCTGCGACGCCTGCGTGGCCACGTTCAATCCACGTAATCCCAACAGGCGTCGCAGCTATGAGGTGGCACGAATCGCTTTCATCGACGGAAATGCTTCACCGGTGGAAGTGAAACTCGTTGAACTTCGGGTTGACGTCCGCGGCGCGGCGGAGGTAGCGGCGGCCTTTGACCGGGTCGCCGGCGCGGGCGTAGATCAACCCGGCGTGGTGCAGAACGTGGGCGTCGGCGGTCGGGTCGCGCAGGGCCTTGTCCATCGACGCGGCGGCTTCTTCAAACTGGTCGTTGAGGTATAACGCCCACGCCATGGCGTCGAACGTGGCGACGGTGCGTCGCGCCTGAAGGTCGTTCCGGGCCCAGCGGATCGCTTCGACGGGATTGCGCAGGACGTCGACGTCGCAGAACATCCCCACAAGATGATGGTAATAGTGCGCGTGCCCCGCCTCGGCCGCTTCCAGGTAAGCGGCGAGGGCTTTTTCATGGCATTCAAATGCCTGCGTCGCGTCGCCCATGGCGGCGTAGATGTCGCCGCGTGACTGGAGAAACTCGGGACGCGGCGCCAAACGGATGGCGCGGGCGGACATGTCCAACGCCTCGTTAAACTCGCCGCGGGCGGCGAGAAGTTCCGAACGGTGGTCGAGGGTGTCGGGATCCTCATCCTCAAGTTCCAGCGCCTTCGCGTACCAGCGGTCGGCCTGGTCCCAGTTGCCGGCGCCGAAATGCACCGCGCCGAGCCGGACGGCACACCACGCCAGAAGCGCCGGCGGCGCCGCCGCGTCTTCGCCGGCGTGAAGCGCCGCCTCCAAACTCTCGATCGCCGACCGCGAATCTCCCTCGGCCAACAGCAAGTTCGCCATGCGCGTGTGGGCGAGCAGATCGGGCTTGGCGTCGAGAAGTTTCTGGTAGTCCTCCCGGGCGCGTCCCGTCTCGCCCGAGGCGAGCAGCGCGTCGCCGCGCAGCGCGATCGCTTCGGGCGCGTCGGGCCGAAGCCCGAGGGCTTGCCCGGCGGCGCCGGCGGCTTCGCGGAACCGGTGCTGCCCGAGGTAACACGCGCCGAGCAAAACCACCGCTTCGAAATGCTTGTCGTCGCAGACGATCGCTTCCTTGAGGGCGGCTTCCGCGCGGGCATAATGGCGGTAGTCGTGGGTTCGCTTTGCCCGGTCGAGACACACGGCTCCGAGCTGCGTGGGGAACGTGGGGTCGCCGGGGTTATCCTCTACTTTTGCTTCGAGGAAGCGGATCGCGCCGTCGGCCGCCTCCGAATCGCCGGGAGGCGCGGGTCGAGTTACGGGCGCCGGCTCCGAAGGCCGTTCGTTCCGCGGCCCGGCCGGGGGAACTAGAGGCGTCCGGACGACCTCGCCCCGCGGCTCCGACGCCGCCGGCGCCGGCGCGGCAGGCAATGCGAAGCAGGCGATGACCAGCGCCGCAACAAACACCGCCCCGCTCGGCCCGCGCCGCCGGATTCCCCTCGACTGTGACATCGGTTTACCTTGCCTCGACGCCGCGTATTGAAGCGACGCCGCACTACAACCAAGCCGTCATCGCGCAACGCCGGGTGCGAAGAAGTGAGCCCGGCACGACGGTTGGATCAAAACAAAACTGCCTGCCGCCGTCAACCGCTTTACGGTTAAACGGCGGCAGGCATGGTGAGACGTTTTCCGAAAACTTGGGTGCGAAAATGAATTCGCTGCTTCCGATCAGTCGTCGTTCCGGATCGTGCCAAGGGCCTGGAGGTCGCCGGCCTGAACGTTGACGAGGTTCGAGAGATTGACGCGGAACTGCTCGTCGCTCTCCAGCTTCGTGTCGCCCTTGATGAGGATCGTGATCGTCTTGCTGGTCTGCCCCGGCGAGAAGGTGAGCGTGCCGCTCTTGACCTGGTAATCTCCCTCGCCAGCCGTGAAATTCTGCGTGGCGTAGCTGAGGGTGATGGTCTTCGAGCTGCTCGCGTCGAGCGTTACGTTGAACACGAGGTTCTTCGTGCCGCTGTTGCCCTCAAAGATGTTGGCGTCGCCGATGAAGACCTTCGGGTTGCCGGGCGACGAGCCGCCGTCGTCGTTGACGATCGTACCGGTGCCGCTGGCGTCGCCGAGGGACGCGTTGGTGACGCCGGTCAGTTTGAGGAAAAACGTCTCGTCGGTTTCGACCTTCGTGTCGCCTTTGACCTTAACGACGACGTCCTTGGTGGTTTCGCCGACCGCGAAGGTTACTTGGCCGAAGGGCACGACGACGTAGTCGCCTTCGCCGGCGGTGTTGTTGGAGGTCTTGTAGTTGACGACGACTTCGGAGGCGCTGGGGGCGCTGAGCGTGAGCGTAAAGGTGAGGTCCTTTTCCCCGCTGTTGCCTTCGGTCACGGCCTTGTCGTTGACGGAGACGGTCGGCACGACATTAAGCGTAACGGTCGTCACGGGGGCGCTGTCGCTGACGCCGTCGTTGGCGACGTAGGTGAAGCTGTCGACGCCGACGAAGCCGGGGTTGGGGGTGTAGGTGAAGCCGCCGTCGCTGTTGAACAGCAGGACGCCGTTGGAGGGGTTGGCGATGCGCTCGGCGGTGAGGGCGTTATCGTCGCCGTCCGGGTCGGTGTCGTTGGAGAGCACGCCGCGCGGGTTGACGGTGAGCGATCCGCCGGCCGCGACGGCGTAGGTGTCGGGGTTGGCGACGGGCGGGAGGTCTTCCGGGGCGATTGCGAAGCCGCGGACGATCTCGGCGCCGTTGTTGATGGCATCGACGGGCGTCGCGGCGCCGGTCGCGAGGTCGATCGTATAAAGGCTCGTCAGCCCGCTGTCGGAGTCGGTGAGGGCGGCGTAGGCGGTGCCGTCCTGCGCGATGTCGAACCCGTTGGCCGAGCTGCCGGTGGTAAGGCCGAGCGGGCCGATCTCGGTGACGACGCCGAG
This sequence comes from Tepidisphaeraceae bacterium, assembly GCA_046593135.1. GTDB lineage: Bacteria > Planctomycetota > Phycisphaerae > Tepidisphaerales > Tepidisphaeraceae > JBKJRK01. The sequence continues at coordinate 4,683 of JBKJRK010000142.1, forward strand.
GTTGGGCGACCCTTCCGGCGCCCCACCGTCCACTCCCCCGATACGGACGAGCGTGTCGTTGATGAAGTCGATGCCGAAGAGCGTCGTCAGCGCCGCCGGGTTTCCGACTGGCATGACGTCGTTGACGTTGCGGTCGTAGGCGCCGCCGGTCACTTCTTCGTCGTTGGCCGGGTTGTTAAGCGGGGTGTCGAACTGGACGAGCGCGCCGGTATTGGGGTTGACGCGGAGGTTCTGGTCGTCGCCGTTGAAGATGCGGATGCGGTCGACGGCGGGGTTGAAGTCGAATCCGTACGGCGCCGCGCTGCTCAGCGACGTCGAGAATGGCGCGGCGCCGAGTTGCGTGGCGGCGCCGGTCGAGGTGTTGATTTTGAAGATCTGGCCCTCGTCGTCGCCGCTCGTGGGCTTGATGCCAAGCGCGTACAGCTCGCCAGTGGCCGGGCGAAAGTCGATGCCGCGAAGCTGGGTGCCGGCGGGTAGGCCGCTGACGGTTTGGGTGCTGTCGATCGTTCCCGGCGTCGACGTGTCAAACCGGGCCAAGACGGTGCCGGCGGTTCCGAACAGCGCGTACGCCGTGCTGAACAAACGGCGCTCTTCCAGCCCTTCGAGCACCGCACGGACCGGCAAAGCTTGGCGAGTGTTCGACGAAATCGCCCCACGACGCTGAACGCGAGCAGATACTCCCCGCATACGATTCTCCTGGTGGTCAACAGCCTGCGCCGCCTGGGCAGCGCGGGACACGGGCCCGCGCATGGAATGGTACCCGGACGGCTTCAATTGCCCTCGAATGTCGATGAGCCGTCGTCCTGCTCATCAGATTCGCACCCACTTCGCTACGACGACGCAAAGTCAAACGACGTAAAACCAAACCGGTCAATTGCGCGTCAAATCTTCCGAACCCGCGCCCGGCGGGAACGGCATGTGCGGCTGGGCGAAAAACGGGAACGCGTCGCGCATCACTAACTCGTTGTCGTTGACCGCGTCCCCCTGGAACACGCGGTTATTAATCAGGGTGAGGAGCGTATCGATCACGTCGTCGTTCGGCCGCCTTCCGTTCGGAAATGCCGCCGCGGTGTTTTTGCCGCCTTCCGTGCCGGTGTTGGGGATCGACGTGTCCAGGCGCAGGTAATCCCCGTTAGTAACCGCAATGCCCGCTAGGATGCCGATGCTCGTGCTGTCAGTTTGAAGCGCCTGCAAGGTCGCGACGATGTCGGTTGCCAAGCCGTCGGCGTTGACCGCGTCGCGCTCGGGCGTGCTGCGGTTGTAGAGGTTCTTCTTACTGTAAGACGTTAAGACGGTATTCACGGCCGGCGTGGCCATGCGGTCGAGGGTGAGGTACGAGCCGCTCGTCCTGTCCTTGGCCGGGCTAAGTGGGTCAAAGATGGTGGTGGCTCGGCGCTGCACGAAGCAAGCCATGCCGACTACGTTACCCGCCGAGCCCTTGAGCAGGCTTACCGGGACGCGCAGGCAGACGACTAGCGTGTTCGTACCCGCGAAACTGTCACGGCCGCGGGTGAGGATGGCCGGGTTGGTCGCGTTAGCGAAGCGCGAGTTGCTATAGGCCAGTTCGGCGCCGAGG
>JBKJRK010000453.1:0-5113 GCA_046593135.1 Tepidisphaeraceae bacterium
GCCCGTGAAACCGGTGTGCCCGTAACTCTTACCCTTCACGAACCGCTCGCCGCGCGGCGACGAGTAACCGGTGTCGATGTCGAACCCGTAGCCGCGCACGGCAGTTCCGTCCGGCAGCGCCCGGGGCTTGGTCATTTCCGCGACGGTTGATTCCTTAAACAATCGCGTGCCTTCCAGTTCCCCGCCGCCGAGCATCATGCGACAGTACCGGCCGATGTCGCGCGCCGTTCCGAATAGGCCGGCGTGGCCCGCGACGAGTTCGAGGGCGTAGGCGCGCGGGTCGTGAACGACGCCCGGCGTCCAGTTGCCGTCGCGCTTCTCCGTCGGCGCACATCGCACCTTCAAATCGTCGCCGGGCTTGTACATCGTCTCTTTCATCCCCAGCGGCACATAGATTTCTTCGCGTGCAAAGACGTCGAGCCGCTTGCCCGAGACGGCCCGCACGAGCTCGCCGAGGGCGATGAACCCAACGTCGCTGTACACGAACTTCGTGCCCGGCTCGTAGCGGAGCTGCGTTTGCAGCGTCTTGAGCATCACGGCTTCGGGGGACGCGCCTTCGAAGTCGGACATCGGGTTGTCCGCCTCAACTCCGCCGCGATGGAGCAGAAGCTGCTCGATGGTGACGTCGACCTTACCGTTCGCGGCGAAAGCCGGGAGATATTTGCCGACGCGGTCGGTCACCGAAAACGCCCCCCGCTCCGCGAGCAGCATGACCGAAGTGGCCGTTGCCAGCGGCTTGGTAAGAGAGGCGAGGTCGAAGACGGTGTCCTCCGTCATCGGGACGCGCGCCGGTTCCAGCGCACGGCCGCCGTACGCTTTGACGTACAAAATGCCCGCTTTGCGGCCAACGCACATCACCGCCCCCGGCGCGAGGTTCTGGGCGATGGCGTTTTCGATCGCGCGGTCGGCTTCCACGAACGGATTCGGCCCCGGACCTTCCGGTGCCTGGAACTCGGCCGTCGCGCGTGAAAGTACAAACGCCGGCACCGCAGCGCACGCCGCCGCCAAAACCGCCCGGCGGGACAACGCCGGCGGTGAAACTAAAGATAAACAACGCGTTGGATCGCCCATCGTCTGTCGTCCCGGCGTCAACGTTTCCCTTGCATGATGAAGGCGATCAGGTCGGCGAATTCCTGCGGCGTGCGCCCGATTTCCAGCCCTTCGGGCATCGCCGACAAAGGCGTGCCGCGCATCCGCTTCACGTCCGCCCGCAAAACGGTCTGCGGCTTGCCCCCGGCGCCGGTTAGCGTCACGCTGTTGCCCGTCTCGCCGACCAGCACGCCGGAATACGTCTGGCCGTTCTTCGTCTCTACGACGTAGTTCGTGTACCGCGCCTCCACCGCGCGGTTGGGGTCGAGAATGTGCAGTAGATAATAATCCGGCGTGTGCTGTGACAGGGACAAAAGATCGGGCCCGACGTTGATTCCGACGTCGCCGACCTTGTGACACGTCGCGCACACTGAAGTAAACAGGACTTTCCCCTGTTCCGGATCGCCCTTGAGGGAAAGCGCCGCGCCGAACTGCTCGACGACCTTTTGCCGGTCCGGATTGATCGCCTCGGCAAAGACTTTTTCCGCCCGCGCGCGAGTGGCTGGGTCCGCGTGCTCCAGGAGCTGCCGCCGTCGGGCGGCGTCAAAATCGGAGGCGGGGATGGCCTTGGACTCGATGGCCTTGAACAACAGCGGCAGATGGTCTTGCCGTTGAAGGAACGAGTCGAGCGTTTGCAGTCGCAGCGCCGGCGTCATCCCGGGCCAGGCCGTCACGAGCGATTGGGCCGCCGCCTCGCTGTTAACCCGCGCGAGCGAGGCGATCACCGCCGACTGAACGCTTTCCAACGTTTGGGGTGTCAGTACGCCCGCAAGCAGGTCGACATCTCCGGCCTGATCTTCCGGCCCGCGGGCAAGGAGCGCCGCCCCGGCGGCGCGAAGCGCGGGAGCCGCAGCATCGTCGATCACGGCCTCGCGGGCGGAATCAAAAATTTCCGCGAGCTTCGCGACGGCGGCGCCAAGCGCCTTGTCGCGACCCGACAGCTCGGCGAGCGACGTCTTTCCCGATTCCAGCGCGTCCAGCACGCTTGCCACGGCGACAAACTGCTTCGCCGGATCCGGCTTTCCGGTCTTCACGGCACGAGGTGTGGCAACGACGTCAATCGCCTTCGCCAGTACCGCGTCATTTCCGGCCGCCGATCGGACGAGATTGGCCAGGAAGTCCGGAGACGGCCCCCGGGCAAGGTCGCGCGTGACGCCGTCCAGAACGGCCACGAGGTTGTCCGGATTGACGGAGCTTATTACCGCCGCCGATAGATAAACGTCCTTTGCGTCGCGCAACGCGATGGCCGTGAGTCCTTCGGCGGCTTGCGGGTTGTGCCATTCGCCGAGACTGTACGCGACTTGCAGGCGAACCGTGGGGTCCGGGTCTTTCGCAAGTTGAACGACCGCGCCGGCAACGTCCGGCATCGTGTCGAGATGTTTCTCCGCCATCCGAACGGCGTGCGCCCGAACGCCGGGCTGAGGATCGTCCAACGCGCGCATGAGCGTTGCCGGTGTTAGCGCATTCATCCCGTCAAGCGTGCATAGCGCGTGCATCCGCGCCAGCGCCCGCAGCGACGATCCGGCCACCTTTTCCAGCAGCGGAAGGGCGGCTTTGTCCTGTCGTTCGACGAGAAGCTGCTGGGCCGTGTCCCGCTCCCACCCGCCGGGACTTTCCAGCGCCGCGACCAGGCCGGCCGCGTCGAGCTTGGCGAGGTTGGGGATCGGACGTAGCTTCTTAGCGCCCGGGTAAACGCGATACAGCCGGCCTTTGTCGTGGCCGGCGCGGAGGTCGAGCGTGGCCTGCGTTTCCTTCGGAATCCATTCCGGGTGTTCGATGACGGCGCGGTACATGTCGGCGACGTACAACGCGCCGTCCGGTCCCGAGCGGAGCATCGTCGGCCGAAACCAGTTGTCCGTCGACGCGATGAACTCCATCCGGTGCTCGTCGTCCGCCCGGCGGCTCTTGACGAGCAGCCCTTCCTGCCAGATCACCTCGCGGTGAACGAGGTTGTGAACCGGCTCGCTGACAAAGCTGTTGCCGCGGTAGCCGGAGCCGAACAGCTCGTCGCGGATGAAGGTCAACCCGCAGGCCGACGTAAAATGGTTGGCCATGTTGGGGTCGTTGAAACGCTGCGACGTCTTGCTGATCGGATACACCGGCGCGGGGCCGGGCACCTCCGGCACGTTACGGGACGGGCTCGGGGCGATGGCGTGTGGGTTTCGGCGGATGTAGCGATCCTGGAGGACGTATTGCAGGCACGGGTTGCTGTTGTTGCCGCCGAACCAGTTGCCCCAGTCGTCGCGGGCGCGTCCATATTGCGACGTGCCGGATACGGCGTCGATTTCACCCGTGTCCGGGTTGATCCGAAAATCGCGCCCGCCGACCTCGACGGTCTTGCCGGTTTTGAGCGATTTGACCTGCCCGCCACTGTCGCCATTCGCGCCGTAAAACCAGTTGTCCGGCCCGTAGGTTAAGCCGTTGATGCGATGTTGCGGATTGCCTTCGCCAAAGCCGGTAAACAGCACTTCTCGTTTGTCGGCCCGGCCGTCGCCGTCGGTGTCCTCGGCGTAGAAGATGTCGGGGGCGCAGGTGACGAGAACGCCCTTGCGGTACGGCGTGACGCCGGTCGGGAAAGCAAGCTTGTCGAGGAAGAGAGTGGACTTGTCGTATTTGCCATCGCCGTCGGTGTCTTCGATGTATCGCACGATGCCGCCGGGCGCACTCTTGGCGTCGGTGCCGAGCGGGTAATCGCCCATCTCGACAACCCATAGCTTTCCGTCCGCGCCCCAATTAAACGCCACCGGGTCCATGACCAGCGGCTCGGCCGCGGCGAGCTCGATCTTGAAGCCGGGGTAGATCTTGAAGGTCTTGAGTGCCTCGTCCGGCGAGAGCGGGCCCGACGCCGCCGGTTCAGTCGCCGCCGTCGTTTCCAGCCACGCAACTTCTTTCGGCGACCACACGCGGGTCTTGTTCGCCTGCGCGTTGGCGATCACGACGTCCATGAACCCGTCCGCGTTCACGTCCCGTAGCCGTACGCCGTTGTCCGAGCCGTCGGCAGCTCGGAGCGACGAGCCGGCGAGCATGTTCTTCTCCAGCCGTTGCTTTGCCTCGGCGAAGTTGAGAAACTTCACTTTCTTCCCGTACTTCTCCGACGCGTAATCGATCAGCTCGACGATCTGCCCGGACTTGATCCACCCGTGCGGGTGAAGCACAAGGGTCATCACGCCCTGCTTGATGACCGTCGCATCGAGCAACGCCTTCCAGTCCTCAACGGTTTTCGGGTTGTTCGCCCCGTGCAGGTTCTGTCCTTCCCAATCGCTCGGCATCGCGCAGGGAAACTCCCAGCACAATTTCCCGACGACGTACGGATACGGGTAGTCCTCGACCGTGTTCACGAACGACGCGGACGGCACATATTTGCGGAACCGCTCGCGTCCGTCGGGATCGGTCACGAGCTCTTTCGGCAGCGCGGCGTCCTTCGCCGTCGTGATGTTGAAAACCGACGAGTCGATCGACAAAAATGCTTTGCCCGGCGTGAGTTGATTAAATATCTCGGCGTAAAAGAGCGGGCTCGGCGTGTTCATCGAATCACAGCACGGCATGCGGAACGCCACCGGCTTGTTGCCGGGGATGCTCGCGACCAGATCGACGCTGCGGTCGAACGTCGACTTCGCTTTGGCGAAATCCGAACCGTCCAGCAGCGGACACGGGTGGTCAAACGTGTGCGTTTCGAGGCTGACGCCTTCCTTGAGCCACGTCTGGAGCAGCGCATTCTTCGGATCCACCTGGCAGGTCATAATGCTGACCGGCGCGCGCCCTTCCTGCCCGTCGATCTGCTTCAGGCGGTTGAGAACCGGCCGGAGAAACGCCTCGAACTGGCCGACGCTCAAAGGCTGGAGCGTCGTGTCACGCAAGTCGTCGACCGAAAGGATCACGACCGCTTCGACCCCCGCCTCGCCCACCCACTGCGGCGTCGTCAGTCGGGCAAAATCCCGGCCGACGTAGTAGGGGTCGATTTGATCGGGATGCGCCGATCCTTGCGCGCCCGGCGGCCCGCCCACGCCCTCCGCCTCCGCCGTGT
>JBKJRK010000490.1:0-3984 GCA_046593135.1 Tepidisphaeraceae bacterium
CCTAAGAGTTCCTTACGGCAAAAAAGCTCGGCGGGCGGAATGATCGACTGACGGGCGTGGAAAATTGCCTCCAAGCATTGGCGTGCGCTGAACCTGCGGCAGCTTGCCTGCCAAATAAAGATCGGCTGTTACGCGGGATGCACCACTGGTTGAAAAAGCTACACGGAAAAAGGCCCCGGGCGATTTCTCGCTCCGGGGCCTTTTTGAATGCTTCCTTGAAGTGACGCAGATGGATCAGAAGTTGAAAATCGCATCCACCGCCAGCGTCAACTGGCTGTCTTCGGTGAAGCCGTCGAAGTAGTCTTCGTCGCTGTAGTCGTAGCGGACTTCGGGGCGGATTTTGAAGTTCCGGCCAATTTCGTCGTTGGCGAAGGGCGTGACGGTTACGCCGGCCGTCAGCTCGTAGAGACTTTGGCTGGAGTACCCGAGGAACGGCTTGGCCCCGGCGACGCCGGTGGTGAAGCCTTCGTCGTCGCGGTAGTACTCGGCGCGGGCGGCGGCGCTGACGTAATCGTTAAACTTGTAGATGCCGTACACGGCGACGCCGTACCAGTCGCTGGCGCCTTCGATCGGGGAGTTGGACTCGTACCCGTAGATCGAGTCGAGCAGGAGCGTGAGCTGGCTGCTGACCTGATAGCTGGCGACGAAGTTGACGGCGGTGCGGTAGTCGTTGTTGTCGTCGGCCTGCTCGGGGCCGGTGATGCCCGCGAGCGAGAGCGTGAGCTGGTCGCTGGCGCGGTAGCGTCCGCGGCCGATGAAGCTGACGGTGTCGTTGTCGTCTTCCAGCGCGTCGTCCCAACCGCGAACCACGCCGGTTTCGAAGCTGAATCGGTCGGAGAATTCGTAGTAGCCGGTAATGCCGGTGAGCGTGAACGGCAATGCAGCCCCGAACGTGTAGCTGTGGGAGTAGAAGACGCTGGCGTTGGGGTCGATCTGCTTGAAGAACAGGAACTTGCCCGCGCGAACGCGCAGGCCGGTGCCGACCGGAATGGCGACGTCGGCGTAGACCTGCGGGATGTCGAACTGGAGGTCCGGGCCGTCGAAGAAGTCGTCGTCGTCGAACATCCCGTTGGCGTGGATGAAGCGGGAGTCGCTGCCGTAAAGCAATTCGACACGCCCGCCTACGTCGATATCGCTGCTGTCGAGGTCAACCCGGCGTTCGAAATTGAGGTCGAGCTGGTTGAGCAGAGCCTGGTCGTGCTCGAAGTCGAATACGCGGCCGACGTTAAATTCGGAGGCGGGGCTGTCGGTATTGTAGGTGTAGGACCCTTCGATGTGTCCGTAAACGTCGATGCGCAGGTCGTCAAGCGTCTTGGCGGCGCCGACGTTGTCGAGCGCCGACATCAGCGGCCGGCGGGCGGCCGGGCGGGTAACATCGCCGGTTGAATCGGCGCTGTCGAGCGGACGGGCGAGCAGGATACCGAGCTCTTGGTCGGAATTGCTCGGGCGGTCCTGCGCCGGTGCCCGAGCGACTACTGCTGCCGAGAACGCTGCGGCCGCACAGGCGGCCCAAACGGTCGTCAATCCTCGAAAATGCACAAAAGCTCCTTCCCCCGATTTTCGGGGCTATGGGCGGGTCTCGCTACGCGTCGCATAACAACTCTGAACACGCCACGCGGCGGCCAAGACATTTCTTCCTCTACGTGGGCGGAAAGCTTAGCACGGGACAAACCCACTCGTAAACTCCCGCCCCGCTCCGCTACAAGTGCCGGCGTGTGCAAGAACAACTCGGATGCTGATTCAGATTCGTATTTGCCGCACCCCAATTTGACACGTCTATTCTCCCCATCATATCCAGAACCCCAGGATTACCAATTCCTTAGATCGTTTCGGAAATTCGCGGCCAAACCCACGAATTCGGGGAATACTGGAGGCGTTATGGCACTCAATTTATCTGGACACCGTTTTTGACGCTGCGTACCATGAAGTCCCGTTCTAAGCTCACAATCGCAGGAATTGGATGGAGTCTAGTGGGTAGCCCGAAAGGGTATGCTTGTGAGCGATCATTACTCGTGGCGACAGCGCGGGGATTGAAAGGGATCGCTTTCCGCCGGGCAGCGGAAGGCGCCTTTTAACGTGTGGGCGCGATGCGTGGCTCGGATGCCGCGACGCGTTTTCGCAACGGTTGCGCCATGGACCGGCCGACGAGTCGCGCTGGTCGAGAAGGGACTCGGGTTTTATTTCGAGTCCAAGGACAGGAGATGACTGTGAACAGCTTGTATCGGTCGAAGCGGGCGTCCAAATTGAACCGGCATGGTTCGCTTAGCGCGCGCGGGGCGCAAGGCTCGGCGCGAACATGCGTTGAACCCTTAGAGCAGCGCGCGCTGCTGTCGGCCTCGATCGCGGTCGGCGACATCAATGCCGGTACGGCGAGCCACTCCGTTGTCGTCACGTACACCGACCCCGAAGGCATCGACACTTCCACCATCGACAATAGCGACTTGTCCGTCGGCGGTCCGAGTTCGGTCGCCGCCAGTCTGATTAACATCAGCGGCTCCGGCACGGAGGTGACGGCGACTTACGCGCTGGCCGGGCCGGGTGGGTCGTGGGACCAGGCCGACAACGGCGGCTACTCCGTCGCGATCGCCGCCGACGCCGTCCTCGATTCCGCAGGCAGCGCCCTCGACGCCCCGGCCGCGGCGGGCTTTAACGTCAGCATTGCCCCGCCCCCGGACACGACCGCCCCGTCAGCCGGGATCTCTGTCGGCGATGTCAACACCTCCGGCGGCGCAACGCACGCCGTGAGCGTTACGTATTCTGACGACTCGGGTATTAACCCCGGCAGCATCGACGCGAGCGACATCACGGTCGCCCGCAACGGCGCCGGGCAGCTCAATGTCACCGGAGTCAGCGTCAGCGGCGGCGGCAACTCGCTGACGGCCGTCTACACCTTTCAGGCGCCCGGCGGGTCTTGGGATCAATCCGACAACGGCGCGTACACGGTTACGCTCAACGCCAACGCCGTCGCCGACGCCAGCGCGAGTGCCAATGGCAACGCCGCCGCAACGACCGGCTTCAACGTGAACGTCCCCCCGCCGCCGGATGCCACCGGACCGACGGCGACCGTCGTCAACCCGTCCAACATCACCGACCGCGATCGTGGCCCGCATCAGATCTTCGTAACCTACAGCGATTCCGCCGGCATTAACGTCGGGTCGATCGGTACGGACGACATCACTGTCACCAGCGGCACCAAGACACTCAGCGTTGCCGGCATCAGCACGGCGGTGAGCGGCAATAGCGTCACGGTCGCCTACACCCTCAACCCGCCCGCGGGCGGCGAGTGGAAGCAGACGCAGAACGGCAATTACACGATCACCGCCTTGGCCGGGGCCGTGCAGGATAACAACGGCAACGGTAGCTCGGCCGATAGCGACGGCATTGCCATCAACGTATCGGGTCCGAGTTCGACGGCGCAGGCTGGCGGCATTTTCAGCCAGACGCCCACCACCGTGGTTCGAGTCACGTACCGGTCCGACTTTGGCGTCAACCTGGCGACCCTCGGGGCGGACGACTTCACGGTGTCCCGCGGCGCGTCGGTCATCAAGGCCGAGGTTGTCTCTGCCGACGCCGGGCGCGAAACCGTCGTCGTCGACTACACGGTCGCCGGGCCCGGCGGGTCGTGGGACTTCGCCGACAACGGCGAATATCAGATCACCTTGAAGCCCAACGGTGTTCGCGATGACGCGGGCAACGTGCTGGGCTTCCCGTTCGATTTCTTCGGCGTCGACGTTCCGCCGTCCGACGGCGTCAAACCGACGGCAACGTTTGGCCCGATTGCCAACGTGGTCACGCCCGGCGTGCCGTCGTTCATCGTCGTCGTCACCTACGCCGACGATAAAGGCCTGAACCTCTCCACCATCGGCAAGGAAGATTTGTTCGTCGCGCGCGACCGCTCGGCTCTGGACACGCTCACCGTCTCCAGCGTTAGCGTCGTCGCGGCCCCGGATGGGAAGAGCGCCGTCGCCACCTACGTCGTCGTCC
>JBKJRK010000441.1:0-3635 GCA_046593135.1 Tepidisphaeraceae bacterium
GACCGACAAGGCAACGAAGCTCGGCAGTGAAAACTTGCTGCAACTGTACAGTATGCTCGAGGGAAAAAAGTATGAGCTGGGCCGACTCACCGAGCATCGCGCCTCCGCCGAAAGCGATCTTGTCACCGCACGTAATAAGCTCAACGCGATGGACGCGTTGGTCAAAAACGGTGACGCGCCACCCGAAGTCGAGCAAATGATCACGAATAGCGCGCGTATAAATGATTATGAAAGAGAGCTCGATAACTTAGACCTGCAGCTCAACGCAGCCGGCTCGAACCCGTCTCGCAACCAGAATCTTCTCCGCACGCGTCAATCCGTGGAACAGAAGTTGAATGACCTGGAGGAGAATCTCCGAAGCGCGCACATCAACAGTTTGCTATCCGCTCTCAAAACGGAGCGCGACGCCGCCCAAGAGCAATTCAATACCGCCAGCAGCCGCATAACGTCCGTTAGCGACGAGCTGCGCAAGATGGAAGGCGCCGCTCGGACTTTTAAACTCCTGGAGGAACAGCAAAAGAATCTCAAGGAGAAAATGGACGTCGTGGTTGACGAGCTGGAGCGGATTCAGAACCGCAAGATGCCTTCCGGGTGGTCACCCGTCGCGTGGATTTCGCCCGTCCCCACCCCCGACATACCGAGCTTTCCGAAGCTGCCGGTAACCATGTCGGCAGCGGTGATGTTGGGCTTGGCGTTGAGCATCGGCATTGCGTTCCTTCGAGAGATCACGGACACCAGCATTCGCTCGCCGCGGGACATTGCCCGAGTGGGGCAGATGAACCTGCTCGGTATGATCCCGCACGAAACCGACGACCCCCAGGCCGCCGGCGCCCGCCTGCCGTTGGTCATCTTCGACGCCCCGCACTCGATGGCGGCCGAGGAATTCCGCAAGCTCCGCACGCGGCTTCAGCACACGGCGTCGCTCGACTCGACGCGCAGCCTCCTGGTCTCCAGCGCCAATCCCGGCGACGGCAAGACCATGATCGCCTGCAACTTGGCGGCGGGCTTGGCGCTGAACGGCCGGCGCATCCTGCTGGTGGACGCCAATTTCCGCCGGCCGGACATCCACAACATTTTCGACGTCGCCAACGAGCAGGGCTTCAGCGACGTGCTCAACGACATGGCCGCCTTCGACACCGCCGTGCGCGACACGCCGGTCCAAAACCTCTACGTCATGCCGACCGGCCCGAAGCCGGTTAACGCAACCGAACTGCTCGAAAGCCAGCTCCTCATCGATTTCATCGAGCGGGCGCTGGAAGACTACGACCACGTCATCTTCGACTCCGGCCCGCTGCTCATCGTCTCCGAGACCATGGCCCTTGCGCCGCGCGTCGACGGCGTGGTCACCGTGGTCCGCGCCCGCACCAACACCCGCGGCGTGCTCCAGCGGATGCGCGACGTCCTTCGGCAGATCAAAGCCGAACACCTCGGCGTCGTCCTTAACGCCGTCCGCTCCCAAGGCGGCGGGTACTACGGGCGAAACATCAAGACCTACTACGCGTACCAGAACTCCGAAGCGTAGCGGACTAGTTTGTCGACGCGTCGAAATAAAGGCCGTCGCCCCACTCCGGGCGGCGGCCTTTGCTTTTTCGCGCACCACGGACCGCGTATTTTTCCACCGACCGAAAACGACCGTGCGTGAGAGTGACCCGCCCGCGGCGTTGCGGTACAACCCACCGTCATGGCAGACGACAAGGAACGGGTCACGATCCTGGGCGACGGCGCGATGGCGACCGTCTGCTCGATCCTGCTGACACAGAACGGGCACGACGTGACGATGTGGGGGGCGTTCGAGGAATCGATCGATCGGCTTATCCAAAATCGCGAGCAGAGCCGACTGCTGCCGGGGGCGCGTGTGCCGGCGGGCGTGCGGCTGACGGCAAATGACGCCGACTGCTTCGACGGCGTAACGATGGTCGTATCGGCCATCCCGACCCAGTACGCCCGTAACGTCTGGGAGCGCCTCGCGCCGCGCGTTCCCGGCGGTGTTGCAATCGCATCCGTCGCAAAGGGGATCGAAAACGGGACGCTCCTCCGGCCGACGCAGATCATTTCCGATGTGCTGAGCGAACAAGACGGAAGACGCCGTACGGAAAGCAGAAGCCGCGGTCCCCAACTCATCACGCATCACTCATCCCTCGACACTCCCCCTCGTCCGCTCGTGGCCCTTTCCGGGCCCAACATCGCGGCGGAGCTGGCGAAGTATCTGCCTGGCACGGCCGTCGTGGCGTCGGAAAACGCCGACGCGGCCCGACGCGTCCAGCGGGCCTTCTCGACCCAGTGGTTCCGCGTCTACACCAACGACGACGTCGTCGGCGTCGAACTGGCCGGGGCGACCAAGAACGTCATCGCCATCGCCGCCGGCATCCTCGACGGGCTGGCGGCGGGGAACAACGCCAAGGCGTCACTCGTCACCCGCGGCCTCGTTGAAATCACCCGCCTGGGCGTAGCGATGGGCGCCAAGCCGGAGACGTTCGCCGGGCTGGCGGGTCTGGGCGACCTGATCACAACCTGCGTCAGCCCGGAGGGTCGAAACCGAACGGTGGGTGAACGAATTGGCAAGGGACAAAAGCTTGAAGACGTCCTTTCCGGTATGAGTAGTGTCGCCGAGGGCGTCCCAACGACGAAGTCCGTTTATGAACTCGCCAGACAGTTCGGCGTCGAGATGCCGATTACCGAATCCGTTTACTCCGTGCTTTTCCAAGGCAAAGATGCGATCGCCGCGCTCACCGAACTGATGAGCCGAGGACCGAAACCGGAGCTTCAATGAGCCGTTCAGGTGAAACCATGTCGCGCCGTTTTATGTTGGCGTGGAGTCTACTCGCAGTGCCGGGCACTCATGCCGTCACACTCCACGTCTGTCCCAGTGGAAGCGACGACCGCGGCGACGGCACCGCGGCCAATCCACTCTCCGGCCTCGAGCGGGCACGCGATGCGGGTGCGCAATCTCAGGGGGAAAGCCGGTTGGGGGGCCGGTGACGATCCTGGTCCATGCGGGGTCGTACGTCCGTGGAGAGCCGCTTGACCTGGACGCAGCCGATTCCGGAACGGTTGATGCGATCCCGCTCGAACAGATCGGCCGACGGCACTGACCGAGTTCGGTCGCTCGACGCAAAAGCGGAACGCATAAAATTGAGGCGCGCCGACCACACGCCGGCGCGGAACTCGGCGCTCCCTCGGATTCTTCGTCTCGCGGAACGGAAACGTACGGGCGGTGCTGCGCGCTGCCTCGACGTATCGGAAGAATCTCAAAACCGGCCAAACTGGCCGTGGCGCACGTCAATTCGCAGATACATTTGTAAGGCAGGTGTCAACGTCGAGTGGGCAATAACGTATTGACCAGTAGGTCAGGCCGAAAGGATTCGCATGTTTCGTGTTCACTCCAACTCCACCCATCGCTATTGCGACGGCATTAGCCGCCGGAGTTTTCTACAGGTCGGCGTTGCTGGCATGGCGTCGGTGGGTCTTGGGGGCGTGTTGCGCGCGGCGCAGGGTGGCGTGCTCGCCGCGAAGCCGTCCAAAGACACGGCGGTCATCCTGCTTTGGCTCGACGGCGGGCCGGGGCACATGGATTTATACGACATGAAGCCTGATGCCCCGGAAGAATACCGCGGCATCTGGCGGCCGATCAAAAC
>JBKJRK010000522.1:0-5347 GCA_046593135.1 Tepidisphaeraceae bacterium
AGATCGGCCAGCGGTCATTCGCATTCAACACCGACCGCGACACGTACACGCTCGGCGAACCCGTCCGGCTGGAGCTGAACGTGCTCGACCCCGTGCTGTCGCAGCAACTTTCGCGAACGATCAGCGTCGAAGTATTGGACGAGGCGGACCAGCCGGTGCGTCGCGAGCACTTGGAGCGGCAGGACACGCCGCCGGATACGTACGCCGCGTCGTTCACGGCGGATCGCGTCGGCCGGTACACCATCCGCCTGCCCGCGCTCGGCGGGCCGGCAGCCGGGGATGCCCCGGCGGACGTGCCCGTCGAAGTAATCGTCCCTCGTCTCGAACTCGCCAAGCCGGCGGTGAACATGCCGCTGTTGAGGCAGTTGGCCGTCAAGGACGAGAAGACCGGCCAGCCGATCGTGCTCGATCTTGCCGGGGCCGCGAAACTGCCCGACATGATCAAAAGCGCTGCCCGGACGATCCCGCTCATTACCCCTGAGCCCCTGTGGGACGCCCCGCTCGCGTTCCTTATTTTCATTAGCCTGCTGAGCGGGGAGTGGGTGCTGCGTAAGATGTATGGAATGTTGTAGAAAAGTCTGAAGTCTGAAGTCTGAAAGATGTCAGTTTCAGACTTCAGACTTCAGACTTCGGCCTTTAGCCTTCAGACTTCGAGGTCTCATATGCCTCCAACTCCACTGATCGGCGCGCTTCAAAACGTCCGGCGGCGCGTGCGGTTTTTTAGCGTCGCGTACGGCGTGGGCGTGGTGCTCGCGGCGGCGGTGGGGCTGCTGGTGGCGATTATCGTCGCCGACTACGCGCTCAACCTCGGCCGCGCGCCGCGCGGCGTGTTGATGCTTTGTGCGCTGGCCGGGGTGGGCTACGCGGCTTACCGATGGGTCGTCACGCCCGCCCGCACGCCGCTCGGCATTAGCGACATCGCCGGACGCGTTGAACGGGTTTATCCCCAATTCGAGGACCGGCTCCGCAGCACGATCGATTTCGTCCGCGAACGCGACATCATCCCCGGCTCCGCGCCCATGAAGCAGGCGACCATCGCCGAGGCGACACGCCGGGCCGAAGGACTGGATTTTGGCAAGGTCGTCAACCCCGCGCCGGCGTGGTACTCCGCGGGGGCGGCGGCGGGGGCGTGGCTGCTGCTGATCGCGCTCGGGTTTTTGCTCCCGCGGGCTTACGTCAATACCGCGCTGTCGCGGCTGGGTTTGGGCGCGGAGCCTTGGCCGAAAACGGTCGAAATATCCATGCTCAATGACGTTCCGACACGCGTGCCGGTCGGGCAGCGCGTCGACGTGCAGATGAAGCTCAACAAGGGCGACCGCGAATCCCGCAAGGCCGTCATCTACTACCGGTACGACAACGGGCCGTGGCAGCAGGAGCTGATGAAGCGCGGCCCGGGCGGCGTATATTCCGCGGCGCTGGACGCGCGCATTGACGCGACGAAGACCGCCGGAACGCTTGAGATCAAAATGGTCTCCGGCGATGACACGAAATCGCTGAACGCGGTGTCCATCGTTCCCCGCCTGGAGATCAGCCGGATCGTCGCGGAGGTCACCGCCCCGCAGTACGCCGGCGCGACGCAATCCTCCGTCAATCTTGCCGAGCGGGCGGCGGTGATGCCGATCGGCGCGGGCGTCGAGCTGCGCGTGGAGTTCAACAAGCCGCTCGACCCTAGCCACCAGGTCACCCTCGTCCCGGCCGAGCCGGGGCAGAAAACGCCGGAAGTGAAGTGGAATCTCGGCGGCGGGAGCGTTGCTTCGGGCAAGTTTGAAGCCGGTGAGTCCTTCCGCTTCAGCGTCGGGGCGAAAGACCGGGACGGCTTCGAAAACACCGCGGCCCGGCAGTACGAATTGATCGTTCGCGAAGACGGCCTGCCGACGGTTCAGATCGAGGAGCCCCGGCGGAGCGAAGATCGCACCGCGACGGCGGCGTTTCCGCTGCAGGCTATCGCGGAGGACGACTACGGCATCGCGACGGCGCAGCTCGTCGTGCAACGCATCGGGCAAACCTCGAGCGGCCCGCCCACTTCGGTGGGCGCGGACCCCGCGCCCCCTGAAGCGGGCGGGCCGGCGGTCGCACCCGCTCCCCCCAAAGCGCGGCAGAACACGTGGATCATCCCGCTCGTTGATAACGCGCAACCGTCCGACGGCGTCGGATGGGATTCGACAGGCGCCGGCGGCGACCGCAAACGCTACCGCCTCGACTACACCTGGGACCTCGCCGCCACCCTCGCCAGCGCCAATCTGAAGCCCGGCGACGTGCTCGAGTACTTCGTTCAGGTGAAGGACAACTTCAGCCTAAATGGCCGCGGGCACGAGTTCGTGCCAAGCGGCAAGCTGCGGATCACGATCATCAGCCCAGAGCAGTGGGCGAAAAACGTGCAGATTGAAGTCGAGCAGATCGGCAGCGAGCTGCGCCAGATCAAACAGGGCCAGGCCCGCACGAAGGTCGAGACGGCCGAGTTGGCCAAGCAGGCCGCCGAGCGCAAGAAGTTTGACGAAGCCGACAAGACCGCCGCCGAGCGGCTGGCGAATCAGCAGGGAACGACCGCGTCGCAAACGATGCAGTCGTCGCAGAAGCTCGAAAATCTTGTCCGGCGGATGGGCGAAAACAAGAGCCCCGAAGGCGGCGTGAAGCAGGCCGCCAAGGAAGTCGCCGACCGCCTGCAACAACTCGCCGACGGCGAGATGCGCGAAGCCGGCAAGAATCTCAACGACGCCAAGGACAAGAAAGTCGATCCCAAGGCCAACGCAGAGCAACAAAAGCAGGACGCCGACCAGCGTGCGGGCGAGTTAAGCAAGGCCGCCGAGCAGCAGGCCGCGTCGGAACAGAAGCTCCAGACCGCGATGGATAAGCTCGGCGACTTCAGCACGATCGGCGACATGGTCCAGCGCCTCGAAGACATCAAGAAACAGCAACAGGACGTCGGCAAGAAGTTCAACGACAACGCGAAGAACAACCTGGGCAAGAAGCCCGAAGAACTCGGCAAGGAAGCCCGCGACAAAAATGATGCGCTCGCCAAGGAACAGGAAGAAATCCGCAAGAAGACTGAAAAGATGCTCACCGACATGGAAAAGAAGTCGGACGACATGAAGAAATCCGACTCCGCCAAGAGCCAGGCGATGAAAGACGCCGCGAGCGCCGGGTCTCAGGTTCCGCAAAAGCAGCAGCAGAATTCACAGTCGATGCAGCAGAACCAGCAGGCCCAGGCCCAGCAGGCCCAGAAGCAGATCGAGCTGGGCATCGAGATGATCCTTCAGAAATTGAAGGACGCCGAGCGGCGTGAGCTGGAGCAGTTGCAGAAGAAGCTCGCCCAGATCGAACAGCTCATCGCGGAGTTGATCCGCCGCCAGGCCGGCCACAACATCGACAACCTCACGGTCGACAATCCCAAGAAGCTCGCCGACATGACGCAACTGCTCCGCGCCGCCCTCCTGGAACAGGCCGGCCACGACGAAGCCAACATGCCCGCGCCGCCGGCGGCGGGGGAGTTGTCGCCGGCGCAGGAAACCACCGAGCGCAACGCGCGCGACGTCGCCAAATCCGCCGAGGAACTGCCCAATCCCGCCCCCGCCAGCAAGCTCACGGCGGCCGCCGGTCACATGGAGCGGGCGATCGTTCACCTCCGCGGCGGCAAGCTCGCCGAGGCGTACGACCCGCCGCAGGTCGAAGCGCTGAAAGCGCTGGACGAGGCGATGGAGGTCGTTCAGAAGGATCTCCAGGAAGCCAACGACAAGCTCCATGAGGAAGACAAGGAAACTGTCCGCCAGGCATACGTGAAGCTGCTCCAAGACCAGAAGAAGCTGACTGTCGAGACGAAAGGCATCCACGCCAAGCGCAACCCGGACGGTAACCTGCCCCGCGAGATCAACATCCGTCTCGGCCAATTGCCCGGCGTACAGGGCGGCCTGGCCGAGCGGACGACCAAGCTCGGCGAAGACCTCAAGGCGCTCAAGAGCATCGTCTACGACTGGGCCAATCGTGAGATTGGCAAGTCGATGGAAGACGTAAAGCAGCAACTCGGAAACCAGGCCACCGGCCCGGTGACGCAGGCGCAGCAGACGAAGATCGAAGAGCAAATTCAGTCTCTGATCGACAACCTCAAGGCCACGCCGCCCGAGCCCGAAAAATTCGCCAGCCGCAGCAACGGCGGCGGTGGGGGCGGACAGGGCAAGCCGCCGCCCCCCCGCATGCCCACCGAAGCCGAGTTGCGGCTACTGAAGCAGTTTCAGCAGGCGTTGAACAAGTCGACCGAAGCCATCGACGCCGCCGGTAAGAAAGACGCGCAAGAAACGCTCGCTCTCGGCGGCCGGCAGGGCGACCTGCGCGACCTCCTTGGTGAATTGATTAAGCAGGCCACGCAAGGCAAAGTTGAGCTTGGCCCGGAACCTGACAATAAGGATCAGCTTCCTGAAGAAGCCAGGGAAGAAGACGTGGACAACCAGGAGCTCGACCAGGAGTTGCTCGGCAACGGCAAGGACGAGCCGGAAGCGGACGCCGTGGTCGAAAAGGTGAAGAAGACTGGCGCACGGATGGCCCGCTCACGCCAGCGTCTCGCGCTGAATAATGACCCGGGCAAGGTGACGCAGATCATTCAGAAGCGAATCGTGTTCGACCTTGACGAGCTGATCAAGGAATCCTCCCGGCAGAGCCAGTGCAAGGGCGGCGGCCCCGGCAAGGGCGGCAAGCCCGGTCAAGCCCAAGCCGCCAAGCCGGGAGAGGACAACGGCCAGCAAAAAGGCAAGCCGCCCGGCAAGCCCGCGGAGTCGCAGGCTAAGTCGCCGGCCCAGTCGGACCCCAAGAGCCTGGAAGGCGCCCCGCCGGACGAGGATCTTTCCAAGGAGATTGCCGAGAGCGCCGAAGAATGGGGCAAGCTCTTCGACCGCCGTCGCGAAGCGGTCATGGAAGGCGGCGGGCAGCAGGTGATCCGCAAGTACCGCCAGTTCGTCGACGACTACTACCGATCGCTTTCGGAGAAGGCGAGCAAGCGATGAATGAATGCCAAGGCCATGTCGGAACCGCGTCGTCACTCTCTTCCTCTCCCCCGTACGCGGGGGAGAGGGGCGGGGTGAGGGGTCGAACGTCGGGCGGCGTCAATTGCCATTCGACCCCTCACCCTAGCCCTCTCCCCCGTGTACAGGGGAGAGGGAAAAAGAAGTTCCGGATCATACTGGTGATAACAGGGTTGGTCGCCTTCATCGTGTCTCCCACATTCGCCGAGGACGCTAAGCCCGATCGCGTCATCGCCAACCAACCCAACAAGGTTCGCGGCGACGAGATCACCGACCGCCAGCGGGCGGCGGTGGACAAAGGGCTCGCCTGGCTCTCTAAGCGGCAGGCGGGCGACGGG
>JBKJRK010000540.1:0-3698 GCA_046593135.1 Tepidisphaeraceae bacterium
GGCTTGGCGGAGGCG
The DNA here is from genome assembly GCA_046593135.1 of Tepidisphaeraceae bacterium. Taxonomy (GTDB): domain Bacteria; phylum Planctomycetota; class Phycisphaerae; order Tepidisphaerales; family Tepidisphaeraceae; genus JBKJRK01. The sequence goes on from JBKJRK010000540.1 coordinate 16, forward strand.
CTGGTCGTTTTCAACCAGCGCGATGCGGACGAAGCCTTCGCCGTGTTCGCCGAACGCCCGGCCGGGGGAGAGGGAGACTTCGGCTTCGTCCATCATGCGAAGGCAGAAGTCGATGGTCCCTTCGCCGCTTTTGTAATGCGCGGGATTGATTTTCGCCCAGACAAACATCGATGCGAGCGGCTTTTCGTAGGTCCAACCCAGTTTATCCAGACCGGCGCAGACCACATCGCGCCGGTGCTGGTAAATCTTGCTCTGCGACTCGGGGATTTGTTTGCACTCGCGCATGGCGATGACGCTGGCGATCTGGATCGGTGCGAACATGCCGTAATCGTAATACCCTTTGATCGTCGCGAGAGCCTTCACCATCTCGGCGTTGCCCGAGCAGAAGCCGACGCGCCAGCCGGCCATGTTGTAGCTCTTGGACATCGTCGTGAATTCGACGCCGATTTCCTTTGCCCCTTTGGCCGAGAGGAACGACGGGGCGGTGTAGCCGTCGAAGTTGATCTCGCCGTAGGCGAAGTCGCTGATGATCATCACGCCGTGCCGGCGGCACATCGCGATGGCGCGGTCCCAGAACGCGGCGTCGACCGTCATCGACGTCGGGTTATGCGGGTAGTTGAGGATCAGCAGCTTGGGTGTCGGGTACAACTCCGTGATGACTTTCTCGATGCGGTCGAGAAACGCCTGGTCGTTGCCGAGCGGCACGCGGACGACGTTCGCCCCGGCCATCGCGGGGGCGTAGATGTGAATCGGGAACGCGGGATCGCCGACGATCACCGTGTCGCCGGGCCCGAGCATGGCGAGGCACAGGTGGCTGAAGCCTTCCTTGGAGCCGATGGTGGAAACAATCTCGGTCTCAGGGTCGAGCTTTACGCCGTACTTGGTTTTATATTTTTCCGCGACCTCGCGGCGGAGCGCGGGGATACCCTTGCCGTCGCTGGTGTAGCGATGGTTGCGCGGGTCCATCGCGGCTTCCTTGAGCTTGTCGACGACGCACTCGGGCGTGGGGTCCGTCGGGTTGCCCATCCCGAGGTCAATGATGTCGATGCCCGCCACCCGCTTGTCGTACTTCATCTTGTTGATGCGTCCGAAAAGGTAGGGCGGGAGGCGCGAGATGCGCGGGGAGACGTCAATTTTGAATGGCTGGTCGGTCATGGTTCTTCCGTATTCTAACCGTGGCGTGGGTGTATCGCCCGCGTCTTATCTCTAAAAACGCGAACGAGACGCCCGCGCCACGGTTGCTTCAAAACGGCCTGTAATGTGGCGTAGCAGGCGTCGTAAGTATAGGGATCAGGGTACGGTTCGGGGACGCCCGGCCGCGCGAAGTCATTTCGCCGGCGCGGGCGTGGTAGCCGGCGGGGCCGGGACCGGGTTGGCCGGCGCGACGACAGGAGGAGCCGCGGGGGCAGCCACGGGCTCGGTCGTGGGCGGCTCGCCGGGCTGGGGCAGGTCTTCGGGGACGTTCCGCGCTGCGCGATCACGCTTCATCGCCTCGTCAATATCGCCTTGACGAACCTTGCCTTCTTCAAGCCGCTTGTCGAATTGGGCCTTGAGAACGGGGTTCTCAATCTGAAGGCTCGCCTGTGTCTGACGTGCGAGCTTGTCCCTCAATTGCTTGACGTATGCCTGGAGAACTTTGTCGAAAAGATCGGCGCGGAGGCTTTCCTTCACGTCCTCGTACTTGACGATCTTCGGGGCGATGCGGTTTTCCACCTTGATCAGGTGGTACGCGTTGTCGGCCAGCACGGGATCGGACACCTCGCCGTTCTTGAGCGAAAACGCCGTCTTCTTGAACACGTCCGGGACGTTGGTCGCGTTCATCGTGAACGGCGGGATCGCGCCGCCGAGGGGCGCGGTGTTCTTGTTCGCGCTGAGTTCTTTTGCGACGTCGGCGAAGTTCTCGCCTTTATTCAGCCGGTTCTTGGCCGCCTGGAGGTCGGCGCTGTTGTTCGCCTGAATGTGCCGCACGACAACCTTCTCGCCGTACTGGGCGGCGAACGCTTTTTGCAGCGTGTCCTCGGTCAGCGATTTCTTCACGTCCGGCGAGGCTTCGACGATTTTGCGCAGATAGGTGTTGACCTCAAGAACAAGGTTGAACTCCTGCCGGCTGACGTATTGGCGCGACTGAGAATACTGTTGCGCCAAGTATTGATCGAGCAGCGGCTCGCGGTCGATGTTCAATTCCCTGGTGATCTTCTCGACGGCCTCGTTGTCGCCTTTGTCCTTGGCTTCCTTCAACTTCGCTTTCAGGGCCTCGTCACTGTCCTTGAACATTCGCTGAAACGTCAGCTCGCGTTCGTGTTTGATGTCCGCGGCCGTGACGACCACGCCCTGTTGGGCGGCGGCCTGCCTGGCGAGCTCGAGCTGGACGAGATGAAGCAGAAAACCCAGCCCGTGCGCTTCAAGCATCGGGGCCAAAAGCTGGTCCTTCGTGATCGTCCGCGTGCCGACGCGTGCAATCACGTCGGATTCCGACGCCGTCGCCGGCGCGGCAGAGGCGGCTATGACGCGCGACGTCGTCGGCCGCTCCCGCAGCGCGGCGCGCTGCGCGATCGGCGCCGGCGGTGTTGTAGGCGGGACTTTGGGCGGCGCGCACCCGCCGAGCATGGCGAAGCCCGCACCGATAACGCCCAGCGATCGTCTCACGAATACTCCTGCAAGCGAAAGTCGCAGTATGGCGCCGGTAAGAAGGGTGTCAAGGTAATCGATGCGCGGTAATGGGAACGTGAAAAGACGTGACGAGTGAGGAGTGATGCGTGAAACGTGCGCATAAGTTTCATGCATCACTCCTCACTCGTCGCGCTCCTCAATGAGTAGCAGCGGCATCTCGCCCGGGCCGCCCCAGTTCCTTGACTTGCCCCCCGGCGTCCGTAGCATCGCCGGGGTGGCGTAGTTTCGGCTGTTTGGAGCAAAATGATGGTGAAAAAGACGGTGGGGGACATTGACGTCCGGGGCAAGCGCGTGCTGATGCGCGTGGATTTTAACGTCCCGATCGACGGGGGGAAAATTACCGACGACCGGCGCATCGTGCAGGCGATGCCGACCATCAAGAGCGTCATCGAGCGCGGCGGACGGCTGATCCTCATGAGCCACCTCGGCCGGCCGAAGGGCGCGCCCGACTCGAAGTATTCTCTTAAACCCGCCGCCGAACGCCTTCGCGAACTGGTCAACGCGTGTCAGGCGGTCCCCCACCCGCACGGCGAAGGACGGAACGTCACCGACCTTCACATCATGAAGGACCCCGATGAAAAGTCGGCCGACACGCACTCGCGCGTGTTTTTCGCCGCCGACTGCATCGGCGCTGAAGTGCAGAAGCTGGCCGGCGAGCTGCGCGACGGCGACGTGTTGCTGCTGGAGAACCTCCGCTTTCACCAAGAAGAAGAAAAGAACGATCCCAACTTCGCCCGCCAGCTCGCGCAACTCGGTGACGTGTACGTCAACGACGCCTTCGGCACCGCCCACCGCGAACACGCCAGCACGTTCGGCGTCCCGCAGGCGATGCAGGGCAAGCCGCGGGTCATCGGGTATCTCATCCAGAAGGAACTGAAATTCCTCGGCGAAGCCGTCACCACGCCGGGCCGCCCGTTCGTCGCGATCCTCGGCGGGGCGAAAGTGTCCGACAAGATCAACGTCATCGAGCAACTGCTCGGCAAGGCCGACACCCTGCTGATCGGCGGGGCGAT
>JBKJRK010000051.1:0-5423 GCA_046593135.1 Tepidisphaeraceae bacterium
TGTTACTTCTGCACCTTCTCCAGCGTCCTCATCGTCTCGTTCAGCGTGAACTCCAGGAACGGGTCCTGCGGGTGGTTTACGACTTCCACCGCCACCTCGGCGGCCTCGGGGGTTGTGAAGTAGCTACACGCGCGGACGGCTTCGAGGCGGACGCGGGGGTGGTCGTCGTTCACCTGAGCCTTGAGCAACGCGAGCGCGTCGGGAATGCGGTCACGCCAGTCGCACAACACGCGCGTGGCGGCGGCGCGGGCGCGGGGGTCGGGGGAGCGGAGCATCCGTTTGAGCAGGTCGGCGTTCACCGCATTCTGCCACTGGTGCGTCCACAGCGCTTCGAGCATGTGGTGCTCGTACTCCTTGTCATTCTTATCCAGGCCGGCGGTCCACTTGGCGAGGGCGGAGACGACCTCTTCGCGCTTGCGCGCGCCGAGCTCGATCCGGGTGCGGTAGCGCGTGCGGTCCTCGGGCTCTTTCAAAAGGTCGAGCAGCTTCTCCACGGGCTCGCCGGCAATCTTGGCGGGCTTCAGCAGTTCACGACCCTCACACGTGATGCGGTACACGCGGGCGTGGACGCGGTCGCGGTTGGGGTCGCGGAGGTTGTGCTGCATGTGCCCGATGATCGGGTTGTGCCAGTCGGTGAAATACAGCGAGCCGTCGGGGGCGACCTCCAAATCCGCCGGGCGGAAATTCGGGTCGTCGGACTGCACGAGCGGCTCGACTTCCCGGCATGCGAAGCCGGAGTCTTTGTCGGCGAACTTGTATTGCAGGATGCCCTGGAACCCGATCACGTTGGGCACGAGCAGGTTGCCCTGCATCTCGTCGGGAAACGCCCGGCTCGAGAGAATTTCTGTGGCGGAGCAGGGGCGCGTTCGCTGCTCGTAGGGTTTTGGCGGCTTGGGGTGCTTGTCGGGGAAACTGAGTCTGCCAGAGAAAGTGGGAGCCCAGAACGTTTCGGCGCCGGTGCCGTCGGTGACGAAATCCTGGCCCCAGCGGTCGAACACGTGGCCGTGGGGGTTGGCGAAGCCGTAGGGGACGTAGACGTCGAACTTTTGCGTCCGCGGCTCATACCGGTAGACGCCGGCGTTCATGTTGCGGACGGCGGGGCCGTAGGGGGTTTCTACCTGGGTGTGGTGGAACGTGCCTTCCTGCATGTAGAGCGCGCCGCCGGGGTCGAACGTGAAGCTGTTGATGGTGTGGTGGGTGTCGGCGGTGTCGAAGCCGTGGAGGACGCGCTCGCGCACGTCGGCCTTGTCGTCGCCGTCGGTGTCTTTGAGGAACACGACGTCGGGCCCCTGCGCGACCATGACGCCGCCGTTGCAGAACTCGAACCCGGTGGGGTTGTGGAGGTCGCCGACGAAGGTTTTGCAGACGTCGGCTTTGCCGTCGCCGTTGGTGTCTTCGAGGATGAGGAGCTTGTCGTTGGCGGGCTCGCCGGGGATGAAGTGCGGGTACGTCGCCCACGCCGCCACCCAGAGCCGGCCCTTCGTGTCAAACGCCATCTGCACCGGCTCGACGAGTTCGGGGAACATTTCCTCCGACGCGAAGAGGTTCACCTTCAGGTTTGGCGCGAGGGTCATGTGCTCGATCGCTTCTTCCCCGGATAGAAAAACCCATTCGCCGTTCGGCCCCGTGCCCGGCTTATTGGTTTTTACGGGAATCCGCGGCGGGGCGTTGGAATCGTCGACCTTTAAATCCTTGCCCTGCGCGACGGCCCAGATTTTCTTGTCGCGGTTGGCCGTCATCACGTCGAGCATTTCGCTCTCGCGTTGGACGACGACGTAGTTGCTCTGGTCGTCGGTGAATTTCAGTGCGCCACGGGCGCCGAAATTGGAGTAGCCGTCGGTGGTGCGGTAGCGGTTGAACCAGTGGGCGTTTTTGTCGAGCACGGCTTTGTGGAGCGGTTCGAGGGCGGCTTTGTCACTGCCGGCTTCGCCGTCAAACAGGGCTTGGTGAATGAGCCGGGCGACGTAATGGTTTCCGTCCGAATTGAGGTGGACGCCGTTGATCGTCATCGGTTTTTCGGCGTGGGTGAACCCGAGTTGAGTTGGGGTGAACAGCTCGACAAACACAACGTTGTCCGCCTTCGCAACCTCTGCCATCGCGTCGGTGTAGAGCTTGAGCCGCTTGTTGTTTTCCGCGCCGTCGGGCAGGTCGGAATTTTTGAGGTTCTCGTGGGCGATGGGCGAGAAAAGCACAATGCGGGGGGCGGATTTTCCGTTGTACTTTTGCCCGAGCATGTGCTTGAGCGTGTCGTCCAGGTCCTTCTTGAACGCTGCCAGACCGGCTTCGCCGGCGAAGGACTCGTTGTAGCCGAAGAACGCGAAGATCACGTCGGCCTTGGTGTTCGCGCCGGCGAAGCGGTTTTCCGCCACGCCGGGAAAATTGTGCGGCGGGGCGGAGACGCCGGCGAGCCACTCGTCGGGCGATCCGAAATTCATCGACCGCATGCGCTTATCCAGACGCACTTCGTCGGCGGAGTAGCCGAGGTCACGGAACACAAGCTCCTTGTCGGGAAACCGGGCCTGAATGAGTGTTTCGAGCCAGCCGTCGTGCTGCATGCGCTCGGCCAGGGTGTTGCCGATGACGCAGATGTGGTCGCCCTTGTTGAACTCGAGCTTGGCCGGGTCGGCGCTCGCGTTTGGCGCGGGCAATGCGACGAGGCTGAGGTAGAGGACGAACGACAGTTGCCACTTCATCATGAAAATCACTCCGCAGGTTATCAGGGCGGGAATCATCGCGCGAAACGGGTCGGTCGTCCAGTCGCCGCCTTGCTTGGCGTGTTTTGCGGCATCCGCTATAACTCGCGCGAAATAAAGAGTCGCTACCTTGTATCGCGGGTGCAGTGCCCGTGTTGAATCAACCCGCGGGACGAGCGACCCGCGCCACGCCGGAGACCAACGCAATGGAACGTACACTGATCATCCTCAAGCCCGACGCCGTCCAACGCGGGCTGTGTGGCGAGATTCTCACGCGGTTTGAAAAAAAAGGCATCCAGATCGTCGGCATCAAGGCGATGAAGATCCCCGCCCAGACCGCCGAGCCGCATTACGCGCCGCACAAGGGCAAGCCGTTTTACGAGGGGCTGGTGAAGTTCATGACCAGCTCGCCGGTGCTCGTGCTCGCGCTGGCGGGGAAGGACGTGATCAACATTTCTCGCAAGATGATGGGGGCGACCTTCGGCTCCAAGGCCGAGCCGGGCACGATCCGGGGGGACTTCGGCGTGAGCAACTCGTTCAACCTGATTCACGGCTCCGACTCGCCCGAAGCCGCCCAGCGTGAGATCGGTTTGTTCTTCAAGCCCGACGAGCTGGTCGAGTGGACGCCGACCATCCAGGCCTGGGTTTATGACATGGCCAAGGGGTCGCCGGAGTGACCGACCGCCCGCGGCCGTCGGGTTCGCCGCAACAGAAGCGTGGCGAGTGCGCCTGCGACATGAGATGCGCGTATGCATACTCGACGTCTGTGTCGTCGTCGGTGAGCCAGGGCGACTGGAAGTTGTAGCCGATCGGCCTGCCGGCGAAGAGGCTGGAGTCGGAAATGGCGCCCCACCTGGCGTCGGGAGTCAGGGCGGCATGCGTATAGCGCGATGGACCAAGTGGGTCGTGCCGCCTTGGCGCCGGATCGTCATGCTGCTCGTTGCTTTTGCGGTGACGGGGCTTCTCATGTGGCTGGGTCTGGCCGACAAGCTCATTCTCCACCCGTCCACGCAGCCCATGCCGGTGCCGGGCGTGACGCGCCTGATGGTCGAGGGCGGCGGGGGTCAGACAGTCGAAATCTGGACGGCCCGCTCCTATCCCGGCAGCGAGCCGCCGACGGCGTACTGCCTTGCGTTCGTCGGCAACGCGGCGCGGGCCGAAATATCGGCGGCGGTCGTCGCCGACGAGTGGGGCGCCCGGCGGGTTGAAGTCTGGGCGGTCAACTACCCCGGCTATGGCGGCAGCCCGGGGCCGGCGACGATGAAATCGATCCCCCCGGCGGCGCTGGCGGCGTACACCGCACTGGCCGCCCGCGCGGGCGGCAAACCGATCTTCGCCGTCGGCGAAAGCCTCGGCTCCGCCGCCGCCCTGTACGTCGCCGCCAACCGGCCGTGTGCCGGCGTCGTCCTGACGAACCCGCCACCCTTGCGAAATATGATCCTGAACCGTTTCGGCTGGTGGAACCTTTGGCTCGTCGCCGGCCCGGCGGCGCTGGCGGTGCCGGCGGAGTTGAACAGCCTTGATACCGCCCCGCGCTGCCTGATGCCCGCGGTGTTCGTCCTCGCCGGCCGGGACAGCGTCGTGCCGCCGAAGTACCAGACAAAAGTGTTCGACGCATACGCCGGCGACAAACGCGCCGTCCGCGTTCCCGACGCGGACCACAACGATCCGCGCGACGCTGCAAGCGACGAGGCCTTCGACGAGGCGATCGACTGGCTCTGGACCCGCGCCGGCCTCGCGCCGTCCAAGCCTTGAGGCGTTACAATTCACCGCATGAGCGGGAAGATCGAGCAGCGCATTCACCAGCTTCGTGACGAATTAAACCAACACAACTACCTCTACTACGTCGAAGCCAAACCTGCCGTCTCCGACCAGCAGTACGACAAGCTGATGCGCGAACTGACGGAATTGGAGGCGGCTCACCCGGAGTACGATTCGGAGGATTCGCCGTCGAAACGCGTCGGCGGGCAGGCGGTCGAGGGGTTCCGCACCGTCGAACACGCCGTGCGAATGATGAGCATCGACAACACGTACGACGAATCCGAAGTCCGTAAGTTTGACGAGCGCGTGCGGAAAAATTTAGTCGGCGAAACGCCCAGCTACGTGTTGGAACCCAAGGTCGACGGCGTCGCCGCGACGCTCCGCTACGAAGCCGGTCGGCTCGTGCTGGCCGCGACGCGCGGGGACGGGCGGTTCGGCGACGACATCACCGCGCAGGCCCGCACGATCCGGGTCATTCCATTGCAATTGCATGAAGGCAAAGGAACGCTGATCCCGCGCGTGGTCGAAGTGCGTGGCGAAATTTATATGCCCAACGACGTCTTCCTACACCTTAACGCCGCGCGCGAGGCGGCGGGTGAAGAAACCTTCAAAAACCCCAGAAATCTCACCACCGGCGCCCTCAAGGCCCTCGACCCGAAAGTGACGGCCGAGCGAAAGCTGCGGTTCGTCGCCCACGGAATCGGCGAAGTCGACCCGCTCGAAACCGACAGCTACTGGGAGTGGCTCCAACTCCTCCGCCAGTGGCGATTGCCCGTCGCCGAACACGCGGCGCACGTCCCGGACGTCGACGCCGCCCTCGCGGCCATCAACGCCTTCGCCGAGATCCGTGGCACGCTCGCGTACCAGACCGACGGGATGGTCGTAAAGGTTGATTCGCTCAAGCAGCGGGAGAAGCTTGGCGTCACGAGCAAATCCCCGCGGTGGGTCATCGCCTACAAGTACGCCGCC